>JALSNT010000276.1 GCA_026986885.1 Desulfobulbaceae bacterium | reverse complement strand
TATTTATGTGATCACCAATACGGTTTTTTATTTTTCGATTCTGATCGCCGTTGCCGTTAAGGCCCATGACGATATGAAAATACGTAAAGCCATCTGGCAGGGACGGCAAAAGGTCGGCAGCTTACATGATGAATTGACCATCTATACAGGCGATCTTGAATATCTGGTTGACCAGCGGGTTGAGCAGCTTGAAGAGTTAAAGTTCCGATTCAGTGAATTGTATGAAAATATCATGGATATGGTTGCCCTGGTCGATGAACGAGGCAATATCCTGCTCCACAACAGGCGATTTTCCGAGGTTTTTACTCTTGCCGATCCACTGACTACGCCCTGTATCTTTGATCTTTTTGAACAAAAGCAGCGGCAGACAATGATAGCCCGACTGGCGCCCCGGTTTTCAGGTCGATCTCCAATCTATGGTATTGAAGCAACCATGATGACACCACTCGGCCAGGAATTGATCGTTGAAATCAGCGGCAGCTGGGTGGATGTCGATCCAGTCGGTTCCGGCTGCCAACTGGTACTGCGTGATATTTCCGACCGCAGACGGATGGAACAGCAGATGCTGGAATCAACCAGGTTGATTGATCATTCCCGGCGCACAGCGATTCTCGGGCTTGCCAAGCTTGCTGAATACCGGGACCAGGATACCGGTGCCCACCTTGAGCGAATCCGCGAATATACACGGATTCTTACCCACTCGCTTGCCCGGCATTCAGGCCTGCAGCACTTAATTACCCCTTCTTTCCTCGAAGATATCACTCTCTCTTCGGTCCTCCATGATATCGGCAAGGTCGGAATTCCCGATAGTATTCTTTTGAAACCCGGGAGATTAAGCACGGAAGAATTCGAAATTATGAAAATGCACTGTATCTATGGTCGGGATGTGCTGGCCGAGGCCAGGCGGGATGCCGGTAATGTTGCTTTTCTTGCCATGGGGCAGGAAATAACCCATTTTCACCATGAAAAATGGGATGGTAGCGGCTATCCCGAGGGGTTGGCGGGAAGGAATATTCCTCTTGCCGCCAGAATTGTGGCATTAGCCGATGTCTATGATGCTCTAACCTCGAAACGATGTTATAAACAATCCTTACCCCATGAGCAGGCGCGGACGATTATCCTCCGCGACCGGGGCCGTCATTTTGATCCGCAGATCGTGGACGCCTTTATTGACCAGGAGGAACGTTTTAAGCAGATTCGGATGGAAATTTTTTTACAGTAACCACTGCAATGCGCCTGCAAATGACAGAAAACATATCACAGGCGTATAGAGAGGAAATGGGTCGGCTCTGTCATCATCGCATGTATTATCTGCTCCTGATGACGGCAGGATTATTTCTCTGTTATGCGCCTCTGGATTATTTGTTTTTCCCCGATTCTTTTGGGGAATTACTATATTTTCGGTTTGCTGTCCTCCTGTTTTGTCTTTTGCTTCTTTTTCTCAACTACCAGGACAGGCGATGTCGTTATCCGCTTTTTCTCTCCTACTCCCTTTATGGCTTTTCCCTTTTTACCCTGTCCCTGATGATTGTTCGTACCGGTGGCATTTCTCTATACTTTTTTATAGGGTTTATTTTAGCTGTTGTTGTCTTTTCCGCTCTGATGCCGTTAACAATGCCCCAGGCCCTGGTCAGTGGAGTGGTCGCCCTGGCCTGTTACCTGTTGGCTGTTTTGCAGGCGGCTTCTCCCCTGCAGGCCCATCTGAGCAGTTTTATTAATAATATGTTTTTTCTGGTTTGTTTTGTGCTGCTGGCTGTCCTGCAGAGCTGGTTTGAAACCACTTCCAGGCAAGAATCGTTTATCCTGCGGATGCAGGAGAAGGAGGGCGCAGATTATCTTGACCAGCAGGCTGAAGCGCTGGAGGCGGAAATAGCAAGAAGATCAAAGGAACATCAACAGGCGGAGAATCGTTTTCGCCGTCTTCTGGACCACATCATTGATGATGTCCTGCTGGTTGATGCTAATGGACTGCTCCTGTATGCCAATCCTTCTTTTTATGAACATGTCGGGCTGACCGAAGGAGACGAGGTCAACCTTGTTGATCTGGTAGCGGTAAACGAACAGTCACAACTGCAAAAAGATCTTTTGCAACCGGTTGCCGCCGGTATTACCATCACTGGTTATCAGACACGTCTTACAGGAACCGATGACGAAAAGCTTGAGGTTGAAATCAGCGGTAACAGAATGGAGCGTAAGGGGAAGCCGGTAGGTCTGCAGTTGATTCTCCGGGATATTTCACTACGGAAAAGAATGGAGGAAGAGGTTCGCAGGGGCTTATTCCTCAGAAAACAAACGGAAAATGCAACAATCATGGCCCTGGCCCGGCTGTCGGAATATCGGGACATCACCCCTGGGAATCATCTGCAACGCATACGGGAATACAGCGGCCTGTTAGCAGAATCGCTGGCACGAAAACCGGAGTATCAGGCAGTGTTAGGCGGCAGTGGCGTGTCGGATCTGGCAATGGCCTCCGTCCTGCATGACATTGGTAAGGTGGGTATAGCCGATGGAATTCTCTTTCAGACAGGTCCCCTGTCGGCTGAAGATCTGGCATTGACCCGGCAGCATACTGTCTTTGGCGGCGATGTGATTAAAGCCATGGAAAAATCATCCGAGGTGGACAGCGGCTTTCTTGGGTATGCAAAAAATATTGCCTATTTTCATCATGAGAAATGGGACGGCAGCGGTTATCCCTTTGGGTTGGTCGGCCCGGAAATTCCCCTGGAAGCACGGATTGTAGCGCTTGCCGATGCCTATGAGTCCATGACTTCCTCGGGAATTTATGGGAAACAACTCTCCCATCAACAGGCGATTCATGTGCTTTTGCAGGAGGCAGGTCATCATTTTGATCCGGATATCGTTGATGCCGTTGTCGCCCGCGAGCAGGCTTTTGCAGCGGTCCGCCAAAGCCTGCCGTCATAAGGTGCCGTTTTGCAGGTCGGAGAGGGCAAATCGTACCGCTGCATCGGCGTGGATTGTCGTTGTGTCAAGAAGCGGCACAGGGGTGTCCTGTTGCCGTAT
>JALSNT010000275.1 GCA_026986885.1 Desulfobulbaceae bacterium | reverse complement strand
TATTCATTTTCAAACTGTTCTCCCCATCAACCTGCACAGAATTAGAACATAAGAAAATCGCTCAATTTTCAACAATTTCACGACCGCCCACAAACACCACCATGCGCCAGCGATCCATAATCCGGTCCCACCTCCCCATTGTTCGTGTTTTTCTGCTGCCGTACCTGGCGATTCTCCTGTTATTTGTCACCATGACCGGCGCCGGTTCCGCCTGGCTGTACCTCAAGGCCAGACAGGCCCAGTCCGAGCTGCTGATCCACGGCCTGCTGCAGACGGTCGCCCCGGTTCTTGAACATATTTCAGGCTCGGACATTGCGGAGGAAATTACCGACAGCAAGTCATGGCTGCAGAAAACAATGGATGCCATATTTACCAAAATACCTGAACTTGAGCATATCAACCTCCAGGGAAAAAGCGGTGGTTTTCATAAATTTCTTGATCAATCGCATAATGTGACCACCAGGGCAACAACCGGCAGCACGCGGGCAACCGGCGCCGACCTTGGCGGCGCCACAGCCGGCCGCCGCCTTTATTCGGAATCAGAACCGTTGCTGCGTATCGAATTTGAGCTGAAAGACGGTGACAGCGGCCCGATACGGGTCGGCTTCGGCTTTAACCGGGCCGCATTGCAGGCAGCGGTCAGCCGAGCCATGGCCATACTCCGCCATGCCATTTTTCTGTTTTTCTGCCTGGGATTAAGCTGCCTGCTTATTGCCCTCTGGGTGACGATATGGGCGGCCAAAAAAAGCCGATGGCTGGAGGCGCGCATGCAGGAAATCTACCGGCGGGCCGAAGCCGCCGAACTGATGTCCGGCCTGGTCCATGACCTGCGCAATCCGCTGGCCAGTTTCAGGGCCAACCTTGCCTCACTGCGCATTGTTCCCGAAGAGAGCGGGGAAATCCTGGATGAAATGGATCATGATCTGGTTCGCCTGGATGACAAACTCACATCCATGCTTGACCTGACCCGAAAACGAGATGAACAACTGCGCAATGTTGACTGCGGGCAACTGCTTGCCCAGGTGCAGCGACTGGCGGCGCCGATCCTGGACGATCACCATCTTGAGCTGCGTTGTGACTGCCGCACCGGGAAACCGATACAGCTCATGGAAGACAGTATGCGTGACGCCCTGCTAAACCTGATCATAAATGCGGCGGAATCCGGTCAGCAGGAGGGAATTATTGAATGTGAAATCAGCCTGACGGACAACCATCTCCGTGTTGAAATACGCGACCGGGGCCAGGGACTACCCCATGGTACGGATATTTTTTCGCCCTTTATCACCACCAAGAATTCAGGCCACGGCCTGGGCCTGGCCATCTGCCGCCGAACAGTCGAGGCCCACGGCGGTACCATTGACGCGGCCGACAGGGATGGCGGCGGCGCGGTCTTCACCATTATCCTGCCGCAGCCGCCGACGGCAGGGAAGGCATGATGGCGACCACAGATACCTTACCCGACCTCAAGGGACTGCAAATCCTGGTACTGGACGATGACCAGGCAATCCAGCGCAGTCTGGCCAGGGCTCTGCGCGGCCTGGGCGCAACAGTCCATACTGCCGGTGACTTACGGACAGCAGAACTGCTGCTGGAATCGGAACCGATGACCATTGTGCTGGCTGATCTGAAGCTGAAACAGGGAACCGGCCTGGACCTGTTACCCATATTTCAGCAACGCTGTCCCAGCGGTCTTTTCTATCTCATCACCGGTCACGGCTCAGTGGACAGCGCGGTCACGGCCATGAAACACGGCGTACGCGACTATCTGCAGAAGCCGGTCGATCCCATTGCTCTTGCCCGCAGGCTGCAACACGATGTGGCGGCCTGCGGCCCGTCCTACCTTGAAAACAGACTGGCTCCCTATCTGGTTTTCCAGGACCCGGTCATGGGTGAGGCCCTGGCCGATATTCCCCGCTATGCCGCTCTGGACGAACCGGTGCTCATCTACGGGGAAACAGGGACCGGCAAGGAGCTGGTCGCCATGGCCGTCCATGATATCAGCCCCCGAAATACCGGGCCCTTTGTCGCGGTCAACTGCGGTGCCATTCCTGAATCAATGCTGGAAAGCGAACTGTTCGGCCATGAAAAGGGCGCCTTTACCGGAGCGGCCGGTCTGCACCGGGGGCGCTTTGAACAGGCCTCAGGCGGCACCCTGTTTCTTGATGAAATCGGTGAGATGCCCCTGCAGTTCCAGGTGCGGTTGCTGCGGGTACTGGAAGAGCGGACCATTCAACGGTTAGGCGGTGAACGTTCCCTGCCCGTCGACGTCCGCATTGTTGCCGCCACCCATCGGGATCTATTGAAAGAGGTAGAGGCCGGTCTGTTTCGCCGGGACCTGCTCTATCGGCTCGATGTGCTGCAGATTGAACTGCCGCCGCTGAGGGAGCGCCGGCAGGACATTATTTTGCTGGCCAACCACTTTTTAGGTCGTACCCTGGAAGAGATGGGTGGAGACAGGCCATCCCCCTCTTTTGCTTCCGAGTCGGAAGCGCTGCTGCAGGCCTATCCCTGGCCGGGAAACATCCGGGAACTGCGCAATGCCATGACCCGGCTGGCGGTACGCATGCCGCCTGAAATGAAGGAAATTTCCCCTGATTTTCTGATCACCACCCTGCCCATGTTAGGTGCCGACGCAAGCCGGATCAAGGGCGATGTTATCTGCATACCGGCCCAATCGACCCTGGCCGAGGCCGAACAACTGCTCATCAACGCCGCCCTGAAACGAACCGATTTTAACCGCAGAGAGGCCGCCCGTCTCCTTGGCGTCGGTGAGCGCACCCTGCGCCGCAAACTCAACGAAAAATAATTTATAACTAACGGTACTGCCGTTCCCTGTCTATCTTTCCCTGAATGGAGGCAAACTCTTTGTCCGTCCAGCTACCGAACAATTTGTCCAGATCATCATACTCTCTGGTAAAACGTTTTTCTTTGTGCAGGCCGACCCGCTCACGTAAGATCTCCAGAACAAACTGATTGACACTTTTCTTTGATTTTCCCGCCTGCTTTTTGAGTACATCGGCAAGTTGCGGATC
>JALSNT010000274.1 GCA_026986885.1 Desulfobulbaceae bacterium | reverse complement strand
CTGCTCCACCTGCCTGTAATCGTTCATCGTCATCCAGTTGAACAACTGACCGATGGTCAACACAAAGAAAAGTGCTGCCCCAAGGGTGACGGCAACCGCCTGCCGCAATGCCGGAGACATCCGTTCCGGCCGGCCGGCAATAACACGTTGCCGCACTCCCGGACGAATGGCTCGATATCGGTAGGAACCTGTCTGTGCATTGATCATCATAGCTATTTCCTCCTTTGATAAACGCTATCCCCTCGGTATCGTCCCCGGCAGGCATTTTTGCTTTATCCTGAATTAAGCGATTCAGGGTTATCTCTCTTCCCGTGTCGATACCCTCAGGGCACAGCGAAGAGAAGCACTCCTGGCCCGCGGATTTTCGGAAACTTCCTGTTTCGTTGGTCGCACAGGTTTTACCGGACAGGGTCGTAATCTCTCATCCCTGCGAAATGCCTGCTTGACAATCCTGTCTTCCAGGGAATGAAAGGTGATTATGCAGAAGACTGCTCCGGGTCGTAAAAATCCGGGACCGTCCGCCAACAGACGAACCAGGTTATCCAGTTCATGATTAACCGCTATCCGCAGGGCCTGAAACACCCGGGTCGCCACATGAATCTTTTCAGGATGAAACCGTCGGGGCACCGCCCTCGCTACCAGATCCGCCAGCTGCCGGGTTGTCGTCAGGGGCGCAATCGCTCTTGCCTTGCAAATATGGGCCGCGATACGACGCGCCTGCCGTTCTTCCCCATAATGGTAAAAAATATCTGCCATCTCCTCTTCCGATGCCCGGGCAAGGATTGCGGCAGCATCCATTATCGTGTCGGTATCCATCCGCATATCAATCGGCCCGTCTCCACGAAAGCTGAATCCCCGTTCCGGACGATCAAACTGGAGTGAGGATACACCAAGATCCGCCAGCAAGCCATCAATGTGCCGGATACCCAAGCCGGTCAACCCGGCAGCCAACTTCGCATAGGACAAGTGACAAATTGTCAGCCGATCGGCGAAACCTGCGAGACGACGACCGGTCAGCTCTACCGCCTCCCGATCCCACTCAAAGCCGATGAGACGACCGGCAGGTGCCGATGCCCGTAAAACCGCTTCCGCATGACCGCCAAGGCCAAGGGTTGCATCCACATACACGCCGCCGTTTTTCGGCCGCAGACACGCAAGCACCTCATCGCGCATTACCGGAACATGAAGCTCTGCACCATTCCCGGTCATGGAAATTACATAATACCCAGGGCAGAAAGACTCTGGTCGAAGTCAACAAAGCGCTCCCGCGTTTTCTGGGTCTCAAGCTGCCAGTCTGCCTTGTTCCAGATCTCAAAATTCTCAAGCATTCCGTTGAGGACAACTTCCCGGCCGATGCCGAACTCACTGCGCAGGCTGGGGGGCAGTAAAATTCTTCCCTGCTTGTCCAGAGTGCAGACCGTTACCCCGGAAATCACATAACGGATAAAATCTCCCATTCCCGGCTGGTTACGACCGTCACTGGTCAGCTTTTCTTCCAACCGTTCCCATTCTTCCACGGGAAAGGCCTTCAAACTTTTCTGCCAGTTGGTCACCATTACGGTCTCACTGTAGACCTCGCGCAGCACCTCGCGAAACCTGCTTGGAATGTTAAGCCGCCCTTTGGCATCAAGAGAATGCTCGGAACGACCTCTAAACCGTAATGTGGAAACCTGTTGTTTCACCCGGTCACCAGTAAAAGGGTTTTTACGACACCCTTAACCATTTTAAACCACTTTACCCCACCTACCTGTTCTTCTATCGCACTATCCCCCCATGTGTCAAGAAAAAACGGGCAGAAAATCAGTGTGTTGCGTAATCACGACAGAAGCGGCAAACCACAATATGTAGCGTGCTAATTGTCACAAAACACTATATAAAGGATAATTACCAAAGACTTGCCCAGGTAAACAATTGGAGACTTTCCGGAATGATCTCCAGTAACAGGCGGGTATAAAAGGGAATATAATACAAAGACTCAACAAAGAAAAAAAATGCGGAAAAAATGAAAAAAACTGTGGGGAGTAAAGTGGCGCAGAGGGAAACAGATCCTGGACAGGGAATAAGAAAAAATAAGAAAAAATAAAATACCAACGACCCCGTCCTCTCGCAAAGAAGAAGGCAGGGTCGCTGCTTGATGGAGAGGAATTGATTATTTCTTCGGTTTTACGACAACAAAACCGCTGATGCCCACGCCCTGGTTATTTCTCTTGTCGTGGGCGGTAAAAATAACTCGATAGCCGCCGGTCTCCCTGGGGGTGAACGTAGAAGCGAAATTACTTGTCTTACCCGCATACTTTAACGGTAATTCGGCAACTTTCTTGCCACCCTTATAGATATAGGCGGTTACCGTATAATCATCCGCGTTCCACAGCGGGAAATTGGATTTTATCGGGCAGCCGCACATGGGCGTTACAACCGCACTGATGGGCAGGGTCGTGCCCAGGGTAAAAAATTCATGTGCTTCCGGATTATGAGGATGAACGATAAGTCCGGTCAACTCGAAGAGAAGGCCGTCGCCACCGATATCCTGTCCCGGCAGCAGCCAGGTGGTCTTTGCCTCTTTATGAATATTAGCCTCCCCTGCCATGGGGCCGACCACCTCGACCAGCAGTTTCAACGGCTTTTTGATATCAAATTCAAACACTACTTTGGCAACACCGTTGCCCTCGGACCTGACCATACCCCTGGTCACCGGCTCCTTCATGAGCAATTTGGTATTGCCGGTACCCCCCATAATCATGCCGCCGGCCAGCTCCTGCCCGGTATAGTAATCCTTGACCACAACCTTCAACCCGCCGACCACCGAGCCGATAAATTTTGCGTCGTGTGCAAGAGCCCTGACAGTCAACCTGGTCGGCACAGCCCAGGCACTGACGGCAAAGATTCCGGACAGGACCATAACAAACAACCCGGTTTTCCAATGCTGCAACATCGTTCTACCTCCATGAAAAAAGGAATAACAGCAAAGACGGCTGGAAAAAGAGCCAACCTGCTCCATTCCGACCGATCTCCAGACCGCATCTTCAGCACAATAATCATGGTTGACACAGCAAT
>JALSNT010000273.1 GCA_026986885.1 Desulfobulbaceae bacterium | reverse complement strand
GGGAAACCCTGGAGATCGCCCTGACGGCAGCGGAAACAGGGCATGTCGTTTTTTCCACCCTGCACACCATTGATGCCGGCCAGACCATTAACCGTATCCTTGGTATGTTTGAACAGGACGAACAGCCCATGATCAGGAATCGCCTGGTGGACACCATCCGCTGGATCGTCAGCCAGCGGTTGCTGCCACGCATCGGCGGCGGCCGGGTGGCGGCCATGGAAATTCTCTGCACCAGTCTCCGGGTCAAAGACCTGATCATCAACGGCGAAACCGAAGAAAAAACTTTTTACAATGTAGTCAAGGAGGGATCGGCCAATGATATGCGGACCTTTGACCAACACCTGCTGGAGCTCTATGAACAGGGCCTGATTGACGAAAAATCAGCAATTTCCTACGCATCCCATCGCAGTGAAATCAAACGGGGACTGGATACCATCAAAGCGGCCAGAGGAGAACGCACCTCCGACATTGAAGGCCTGCACATGGAAGAGGAAGAAGTCAATCCCTATGGAGGCGGCCTCCTTTAACCCGTATATTTCCGGAGATAGAACATGATCACCAAATGTCCCCACTGCAGGCAGTCCCTGCGTTTCAGTGAGATTCAGCAGGAGAAAATTACCCTGGCCCTGCATAAACTTACCCCCGGCAGGACACTAACCATCAAATGCCCCCATTGCCGGTCTGCAATCAAACTGGCCGATACTCCCGCCCCTGCAGCCCGCCGCAAAGATGAACTGCTGCCCCCGGCCCCTCCCGATCTCGACTGGCTGACCACCGGTCATTTTGACGGCGAGGAAAAGGTGGAAGACGTACCCATGTCCCTGGTGCTGTATGGCAATTCTTCGGAACGAAGCCAGGTAGTCAAGGCCATAAAGAACGTGGGCTACCAGGTAGTTACCGCCGAATCGGCGGAAGAGGCCATCGAGCGCATGCAATTTGTCCGCTTTTCCTGCGTAACCCTGCATACCGGACTGGAAGGGGGACTGGACAAGTCCGTATTCCACCAGTATATGCGCAAAATGGCCATGGAGCGAAGGCGCTATATTTTCTATATCGTCATCGGACCCGATTTCCATACCCTCTATAATCTTGAAGCCCTGTCAACAAGCGCCAACCTGGTGGTTGCCGAAAAGGACCTGAAATATTTTAATGTAATTCTGCGCAAAGCCATTCCTGAATATGAAGAACTGTTCGGCCCTATCCTTGAGGAACTGGCCGCCTACGGCAAACGCTGACCACCGTCGGCGCCAAGCAACACTCTCCATCAGGGACGGAAGAGGAGAAAAGACAGTTTTTCAAGAAGAAACAGTTGTTTTTCAAAAAACTATTTGGTAAAAGGGAAGTTTATATTTCCTGAATTGAGCGATTTTCATTTCGCCCCGACCTGCAGGTTTTGTGCTGTTTCATTATAGTTAAGCCTTCATGGAACAGCGCAGATAAGCGAGGAACGAGACTCCGGGACCTGCAAATTGGGAATGAAATGGCAAGCCCGCAGGGTGTTACTCATCGGCAACAGTTTATGAAAAAAACATTTTGAAATCATATGTTTTTTTATAGCAGATAAGTAAAGCGCTCAATCCAGGTATTTCCGTCCGCAGGGGACGGAAACAAAATAACTATTACGTAACATCAGACAGCCGGCGGCGTGCCGGCACCAGAGGAATGGCATCCCATGACTGAAAACGAAACACAACCCGCCGTTGCGGCAGCAGACGACAACAACGATGACATCAGCTTTGCCGAGCTCTTTGAACAGGAAGAAAACAATACGGTAATCAAAGTCGGCGAAGTAGCCATCGGCACAGTAGTCGACCTGGCAGGCGACGCCGTGCTGGTCGACGTAGGAGATAAGGCGGAAAGCTATATTCTCCTCTCGGAATTTCGCCACGAAGATCCCGATCGGGAAATCAAAATCGGTGATCAGTTTGAAGTATTTATTGAAAAAAGAAAGGAAGAGGGCGGCCTGCTTCTTTCCCGTGAGAAAGCAATCGCCATTAAAGTCTGGGAAAAAATAGCTGAAATACAAGAGGAAGACGGCACCATTGAGGGCAGAATTGAAAACAGGGTCAAAGGCGGTATGTCCGTGGATATCGGTGTCCCCGCCTTCCTGCCGTATTCACAGATCGACCTGCGTCCGGTCAAGGATCTTGATGCCCTGATCGGCCAGACCTTTGAATTCAAAATTCTTAAATTCAACCGCAAACGAAACAATGTGGTTGTTTCCCGCCGCGCCATCCTGGAAGAACAGCGAGCCAAACTGCGCGAGAGCATGCGCTCCACCCTGGAGGAAGGGCAGACCATCCGCGGCGCTATTACCAACATCACCGACTACGGTCTGTTCATCGACCTGGGCGGCATGGACGGTCTTTGTCATATCACCGACCTTTCCTGGGGCAGAGTTTCCCATCCCTCCAAACTGTACACCGTCGGGGAGGAAATCGAGGTCAAGATCCTAAAATACGACAAAGATTCGGACCGTGTCTCCCTGGGCGTCAAGCAGTTGAAATCCGACCCATGGGAACAGGTACCCGAACAATACCCCGCCGGTTCACGGGTCAAGGGAAAAGTTGTCTCCATTACCGATTACGGCGTTTTTGTTGAGCTGGAGGAAGGGGTGGAAGGGTTGGTACATATCTCGGAGATGAGCTGGTCCAAAAAACCGAAACATCCTTCCAAACTTGTCTCTGTCAATGATGAAATTGAGGTGCAGGTACTCAAGGTCGAAGCGGAAACCAAAAGGATTTCCCTCGGTATGAAGCAGCTGCTCCCCAACCCCTGGGACGTGGTTGAAGAGACCTATCCCATCGGTGCGGTTATCGAAGGCAAGATCAAAAACATCACTGATTTCGGCATATTCATCGGTATAGAGGAAGGTATCGACGGCCTGATCCATGTTTCGGATCTTTCCTGGACCGAACGTATCAAGCATCCGTCGGAAAAATATTCCAAGGGTGAAATTATCCACGCGGTAGTCCTGAAAATCGACAAGGAACACGAACGGTTCTCCCTGGGTGTCAAACAACTGGAACCGGATCCCTGGCAGGCCGCTGCCAATAATTACCC
>JALSNT010000272.1 GCA_026986885.1 Desulfobulbaceae bacterium | reverse complement strand
AGAAGCTGTTTTTCCGTCAGGTCCGGACATGCAAAAACCGATTTCTGCACCCTGGTGCCAAACCCCTTCAGCGCCTTGACTACCCGGTAGCGGACACGGTTGTCACTGATGTCGTAGCAGACAAGATAAAACACTTGATTATTCGCTTAACTTTTAACGGCTGAGGGAAAACGGCCGATATTTTGTTCCATCCGGTTTCAGGCTTTCTGCCAGCCGTCGGCACTGGCTGTGCATGATCCAGCGCAGGGCCGTCTTCTCGCCGGTGGGCGCATACAACATGGACTGGTCCAGCTGGCGGTAATAAGCGCTGATCAAGGCCCGGCTGACGGCGGGTTTCATCCGGACCGGCAGGTCACCGTTTTTTCCCGCGCCTGTATCGTGAATAAAATCCTCAGGCCTGACGACCTTGCGGTTGATCAGAGTCAGTACCAGTCGTTCCCCGAACACACGCCACTCTTCCACCAGATCACAGGCCAGGGATGGCCGGCCATGGGCCACCTCATGCAGGGCGCCGAGATAAGGATCAAGACCGACCCGCTTGATACCGTTTAAAATTTCGTTGGTGAACAGGGTATAGACAAAGGAGAGCAGGGCATTGATCGGATCGCGCGGCGGTCTGCGGTTGCGGCCCCTGAACCCAAACCCATCTACCCGCAGCAGCAGGCCGAAGACACTGTAATAGAGACGGGCGCCGTATCCTTCGATGCCTCGAACCTGGTCGGTATCGTCTGCCGTGACGAGTTTGTGCTGCAATGCCTTCAGTTGCACGCCGACACTACGCAACTGATCTATTTTGTATTGCGCTCCCCGCCGAAGCAGCATTCTTGCCTGGTTTTCCAGCTTGCCATGAACAATACGCCGGGCAAGATCAAGCTTGAAGTCAGGGGTTGCCAGTTGCAGATACTGTTGCTGCCTGAGGGCGACATGGCCGGATTCATCAAGCAGCAGCCGGGCCCGAAACCGGCCGCCCGGAGTCAGAAAAACGGTATCGATCCTGTTGTTAATCAGAAAATCAAGAACGGCGCCGGAAAGCGACGCGCGACCGGCAAGGGTCAACTGCTGCAGCCCGGATGCCGGAATGGTCTCCAGCACACTTTTGCCGCGCATGATCTTGAGACAATCGCCATCCTTACGGATAAAACTGCCTGATTCAAGAACATATAGAGAATCCATAGCTATCACATAAATCGCTCAACCTGTTGAATGGCTGTTTTCAAACAGGTCAGCGCATCATCCAGGTTTTCCATTTTTTCCTTCTTCGGTTCCGGTTGTCCGGCAAAATCATCAAGATGACGCAAAGGATGGGGATATCCTTTTCCCTCAAACGTGCAGGGAAGATCACCGCCGTGTTCAAGCAGACTGTGGATCCTTTTGCATCCCAGGACAGTACCCCGAACCCGGCTGATTTTGTAATCGAGCAGCGGCCGGTTGTATTCGGGCAGCTGCGCAAAAAGGTGGTGCAGCAGCAATCGTGCCCTGGGCAGATGCCCCAGGGTTGCCAGCAGCACCTTTTCTTCGCGCAGGGACAGTGTTTTTCCCGAACGGGCCATGGCGATAACCTGGCCGAGCATGGGACAACAACTCTCCAGCCTGGCAAGTTCCGGATACTCACCGGCCCAGGCGGCATGCCGGGGATGAATGACGACCCGCGTTTTTTTCTGCAGAGCAGCGGCCTGCAGGAAGACCTCGGGATCAGTCGGCCGCAGATTTTCCAGCAGATCAAACTGGCTGTTTCTGCTCTTGTCCGCCGCCATGACAAAGGCGGACGGCTTACCCGTACCCCGATGAATGCCCAGGGGAAGTTTCACCAGGTTGCCGAAACCCTTGCCCGTTCGTTTGTCCTGCTTGGGAAAAATTTCCAGGGAAAAACAGTCAAGGTCTCCCGCAAGCCCGGCAACCAGCGCCTGCAGAGCGGTACGCATGGCAGCGGCCGGTACCGGTTTCCGCACCGGGAACCAGAAATGATACCCCTTGCCGCCGCTGACTTCCGCCAGGCAGCAGAATCCGGCCCCGGCGGCAAGGGAGGCAATCCGTTTATGCAGGTAGACGGCCTCGCGGCGGATAGCAGCTCTGTTTTTGCGGGCCTGGTCGGCAGGGCGCAGACGGCTGACCAGGTCAACATCAATGACACCGGTATGCACCCTGCTCTTTTGGTCCAGCAGGTAGATGCCGTAGGTGCGGTGGCCGGCAAGGTGTTCCTGCACGTCGGCGGCCTGCATGGGACGCCGGACCGGCACATAGCCCTGTTTTTCCTCCCGGCGGTTCACCCACTGCCGGGCAAAGGCATCTTCCCGGCCCCGGAATATCCGCATAAACAGCCTTATCTGTTCGTCCTCCCGCCGTAACTGCTGAAAAGGGGCGATAATATCGGTGTCCGTTTCATCTGCGCAACCATCGCCGTCCTCGTCAACTGTTGCATTCCACGACTGCAGGACATCCTGCGGCACGTGGCGGGCCGCCCCGGCCTGCACCCGAACCATTGCCCTGCGGTCGCCGAGGAGCAGAAGCAGCTCCAGGTGCAGCCGCCAGCCGGCCTCGCATTCCGGAAACCTTTTGTGCAGTTGCTGGTAAATGGTAATGGCCTGTTCAATCAGGCCATGCTGACGGGCGATCATGGCCAGCTCGAGCAGGTCATCCGCAGCAACGGCGGCAATAAGTCCCTTTCCTGTCAGGGCCCGGCGGACGAACCCGGTGCCGGTTTCATCCAGGGAAACCTTGCGCAGCCTGTCCAGAAGCAGCCGGTAATTGCCGGCTTCGCCAGTAACGGCTTGTGACGCCTCGGTGTTCATTGCCCATCCCTCTTATTTCTCTAATTCCTCTATTTAACCAGGCTCAGACCCTTCCCCTGCGAGACCGCTTCCAGGACCAGCTTTTTCAGACGGCTGAAATTGGGATAGCGGAAGTGATGCTTTTCAAGCTCGTCGATGATTTGCAGGGCATCACCGGCCCGCCGCAGTTTATACAGGGCGGCCGCCTGCCAGAAAAGCGCTTCATGGGACGGATTGCCGAAACTGTGGCGACAGAATTCCGCAGCCTCCCGGCTTGCCTGTTCCGCTTCCGCGCAACGGCCAAGGGTCAG
>JALSNT010000271.1 GCA_026986885.1 Desulfobulbaceae bacterium | reverse complement strand
TCGGAAACATTGCCCGAGTTGTACTGGACTTCGGTCATTTCCGCGACCCGTTCCTGAATTGCGGCGTTGCGGCGCGCGTAGACAAGACGTTCCCCGGCGGTGCGGTAGTTGATATAATTGCCGGCCACTTCGGCAATGACCGAGACCATGATATCGTCATAGGAGGCAACAGCGCCATAGAGGCCTGCGCCGGCGGCCTCGATGTTCCGGGCATATTTTCCCCACAGGTCCAGTTCCCACCCCACATCGAAATTCACCCCCGCTTCGCTGAAATTCACCAGGCCGGAACGGGTCGTCCCGGCCCCGGCCGAAAGTGTCTGTTTCTGCGGCAGGGCAAAGCCCCGGCTGATGCCGACTATGGCGCGGGCCTGGATAATACGGATGCCGGCGCTTTTGATATCAAGGTTCTGGCTGTAGGCAATTTTGACAAGCGTATTGAGCGTCGGGTCTTTGAAAGTGCGCCACCATCGGACGATGGAGGGGTCTTTTTCTGCATGCCTGCCCTGCCACTGCCGGGGGATCGGGGGATTGTCAATGCCGTTGAAATCAGGACCTAATCTGGTGCAGCCTGCCTGCATGAGTACAAGGATGAACAGTCCCGTCAACAGGAACGGGATATATGCTTTCCAGGGTGGTCTCAAAATCTGGTTTCCTGCAATAGATTGAGTTTCAGCTTTGCCGTCCGGTCATGCAGGGTCAGGAATCCGGCCAGGATATTTTTGCGCAGGGAGAGGTTTTCGTAATAGGCAAGGATCGTCTCCCGGTCGTATTGACCGGCGCCTTGCCGGGAGAAAAAGCGCTCCAGTTCCTGGTCAATCCGGGCCATGGCCTGCTGTTTTCGGGTGCGGGCGCTCTCCTCATCCATCAGCACGCCGCCTTCTTTTTTCAGAAACGCCCGCAGTGCAGTGTTTTCAAACTGCTCGACGTGCGCCCTGATGAGCGGATTGCCGGGAGAACGGTCCTCATCGCGATCCAGGATCAGCAGCAGGCGGGCAAACGATTCACAGTCTCTGCTGAACTGCACCAACTCTTTTTGGGGAAGATCACGGAAAAACCGGCCATCTATCTGTGTGGCCCAGAGGCGCATTTTTCCGGCGGTGTTCAGGAGATGCATCCGGGCATAGCCGGCAGTAATTTTGTCAAAAGCTGTCGTTTTTTCAAGGATTTTTTTTCTATCATAGTCGATCAATATCCCGGCAAGGGCAAAAAAACGTTTTTCCAGGGTCAGGAAGAGATGCTCGGGTTTGTTGGAAAAAGGCAGGTAATAGAAGAGCAGCAGAATCAGCAAAAAGGCGTAAAAGGCAAGCAGCATGTTCAAAAAACCGTCAAAGACATAGTACATTTCATTGGTAATGTTCAACATGATGATGCCGATGAGAAACAGGGCCGCAAGATCGGGGATGATAAAATAAAAGCCGATAAAGGCATAAACAAACAGAAAAACGGCAAGTTGGCCGCCGGTGGCAAGGTGAGGCAGCACCACGATATAGGCCAGGATGGCAAAGATAAAGGAAATGGAATAGACAACAATCATCATGGATGGTTTAACGGGACTGAAGGTGGTGATAACGCTTAGTCCGGTTGCCATGGTGACAATGAAAAACCCGGCGGGCGGATTGGCGGTGATCCAGAAGAGGGTGGCGCACCAGAAGATCAGCAGGCTGAGTAATGCCCCCTTGAGGTCCTCGATATCCAGCCAGAGAAAACGGGGCTGTTTCTTTACATTGTCATCCTTAAAGCGGGTGGGTGCGGGACTGTTGAGGGCATTGAGTTTGCCGGCCAGTTTTCTTAAAACTGCGTGCAGGGATGCCAGCCGGCGTATGGCGCTGCTCAGGGCGGCCCGTCTAAGCGGCGCCAGTGCGTTCAGGGCTTCCATGTCAAACTCTGCCTTGAACTCCGGCGGCAATGGAATTGTGCCCGGCTCCTGCCACGAACGTTCAACAGCGGTGAACAGGGTTTCCGTTTCCCGGACAAGCTGCGGGTAATTGTTGACGCAGTCGGAAAGTGTTTCCTGGTCGAGTTTTTCCCCGTCCATGTCTTCTCCGTGCATGGTCAGCACGGTGAGTATTTCGTTGATTCGGGTGAAATCGGCAAAAACGCTCTGCCACTGACTGCTGCTTAAGCCGCTTGCAAGGCTGCTGCCTATTTTAGCAACGGAATGTCGCAACTGCTCCATCTGCTCAAGGATCTTTTCCCGGTTTTTCGCCAGCTCTTCGGCAGACCCGCTGCGGGACAGGAAGAAATCATGCTGCAGCCCCGTGAGTATCCCGGCCTGTTTGCGGGTGGTATCTTTCAGGTTAACGGGCCATAAGAACACCCCGACCAGGGTGTAGACCGTAATGCCAAAGACGGTCATGAGGGTCTTGCCCGCCCCGTAAAGGAAAACGTTATCAACCGCCCCGTTTTTGAACATGGTCATCGGGGTAATGGCGGCGAGCAGGAAAATGATCATATCGCCCCTGAAGGCCCGGGCGAGATAGAGCAGGATGGTTACAATAATGGAGACACTGATGAGGTATAATGCCCGTTCCTGCGGGAAGAGGGCAATAAGCAGCATGCCGATGGCGGCGCCGGTAACGGTTCCGATGATGCGGAACATGCCCTTGAGAATGGAATCTCCCAGCGAGTCGGCCACGGCGATAAAAATGATGGTCGTCGCCGCGGTCATGACGTTGCTCCATCCCTGCGAGAAGGCGATATAATAGACCAGCACCAGGCTCAATGCGGCCTTGATCGCATATTTCATCTTTGCTGAAAGTGAAAATGCGGTCAACTCCGGCAAAAGCCGTCGTACTCCGGTTACCCTGTCTTGTGTTGTTGCCTGCGGCATCTGTTTACCTCAGCCCCCCGTCCGACAGCTCTTATCCCGAGAGGAGATGTTCTTCATGAAGTCGGAGAAAAAATGCCCTGACCATGAGCGCAAACGGGTTCCAGGACGACTCATCATGACGCAGCTTAAGGATGGAAAAAGGCCGCAGGATCAGCATGGCAGTCCGGCCCGATATCCGGATCTTCCAGGGAAAAGCGGGTTTTTCCTTAAACGTCATCCCAACCAGGCTCGTCTTGCCCGACTGGCGCGGCCCC
>JALSNT010000270.1 GCA_026986885.1 Desulfobulbaceae bacterium | reverse complement strand
CCACAAAAATCATCACTTCACCTTACGCGTCAGACACTGAAGTTCCTTTACGCCGGTCAGCAGATGCAGCTCTCCAAACTGACTCGCCTGCACATGTCTTATGGTAATTCCTATCAAGCACTGGCGGTACTGTATAACTACAGCCGTCACATACTGCAGCAGGATATTCATTCATGGAAACAACTGGCGGCAATAATCAAGCCCATGCCGGGAAGCAACCCATATAATTACCCGACAATCCGCCCGGAAAAATAATCAGGCGCCACGAATAAGTTCAAGCAGTTCCTCCGCACTGATACGGGCGCCGACATCGGCACCCTCAAGCAGGGAATTGGCAAGATCCCGTTTTTCCTGGTGCAACCGTACGATTTTTTCCTCTATGGTATTGGCCGTTATAAGACGATACACCGTCACCGGCCGTTTCTGGCCAATACGATGGGCCCGATCGGCTGCCTGATCCTCCACCGCCGGGTTCCACCAGGGATCCATATGCAGGACATAATCAGCCGCCGTCAGATTCAACCCGAGTCCACCGGCCTTCAAACTGATAAGAAAAAGGTCGCCTTCACCGGCCTGGAAGCTGTCCACCTGCCGCTGCCTTTCCCTGGCGGGGGTGGTACCATCTAAATATTTATAGACGATCTTCTTTTCATCAAGCAGTTCTCGAATCAGGGCCAGGTGTCCTGTAAACTGACTGAAAACCAGCGCCTTATGCCTGCTGGCAATCAACTCTTCCACAACCTCGGCAAAAACTCTCAGCTTGGTTGAGGAAATCTCTATATCATCGGCGATAAGCCGTGGATTACAGCAGGCGCGACGCAGACGCATAATTTCCGCCAGGATACGCAGATGCCTCCCCGTCTTCTCCGCATTCCCCTCAATATTTTCCATGGCCTGCTGACGCAGGGCCTCGTAAAAGGCGACCTCTTCAGGACTCATTTCCACTCGCAGGGTAATTTCCGTACGCGGCGGTAATTCCTCAAGGACCTGAGATTTAATGCGGCGAAGCATAAAGGGTCGAATCAATTTTTTCAACTTACGGCGGGCAAGCGGATCATGGTGCTTTTCTATGGGGATACCGAACCTGGCATTAAACCGTTTATAGGTTCCCAACAGCCCCGGATTGATAAAAGAAAATAAATTCCACAGTTCCCCCAAGTGATTTTCTATCGGCGTACCGGTGGTGATGAGTTTAAAACCACCCTGCAACCGTTTGGCGGCCTTTGAACGTTTAGTGGCCGCATTTTTTATTGCCTGCGCCTCGTCAAGGGCAATACACTGCCAGTCTACCTGCTCAAGCAACTCAACCTCCTGCTGCAACAGGGTATAGCTGGTGATCAGCAGGTCATATTTTCCCAAACCCCGAATGACCTTTTCCCGGTCAAGACTGCCTAACATATGTAGCTTCAAGGTCGGAGCGAAACGATTCACCTCCTGCTCCCAGTTCATACAGACCGAGGTGGGAGCAACAACCAGCGTCGGCCCTTTACCGGCAAAATACAGAATAACCGCCAGCGACTGCAGGGTTTTGCCCAGCCCCATATCATCGGCGAGACAAGCTCCTATTCCAAGCTGGGCGAGACGGACCATCCAGACAAAACCTTCAACCTGATAATCTCGTAAATCAGCCTGCAGGGTTGAAGGAACCTCGGGGACAAAATCCTGGGCATCGCTGATAGCCTGCAGACGCTGCCGCCAGCCGTCATCGACGGTTGTCCGTGCCTGCCTGGTCAATTCTTCCAGGGCGGGGGCCGCCAGCGGATGTACCTGGATTTCATTTTCCGCACGCCCCTCTTCACCAAAGAGGATAAGCTCTTCCAGGCGGTTTCTGAACTCCTGGGTCAAGGCGAGGAACTGACCATCACCCATGGGAATAAACCGGCTGTGGGACTTTTTTACCTGCTCAAGCAGGGTTTTCAACTCGATAACTTCGTCCTCATCTACCTGCAGATGCCCGCTTAAAGAGAACCAGTCCTGCTGACTGGTACGGATATTCAAATTTAGTTGATTAACACCGGTCTGCCGGCGGACGGCGATCTTCTCCCCTTCCGGCCACTCCAGAACCACCCGGTCACGTATTTCTTCGATTTCCAGCAGGGCCTGCAGACATTCCTCGGGATCAAGCAGATGCCATTCCCTCTCATTTTCCTGTTCAAGATCAATGGCAAGATCCAGCATGGGACAGCTCTCTTCAACTTCCCGTGCCTTTTCTTCTTCCAGGAGAAGATTTCTCCTGGTCCGCAAGCGCCGTCCCTTGACCTCGGCCATGATATTCATCTCGCCGGAACCGGGTTTCAGGTAGGGTCCGGCATGGGAAAAGGGCTGGACAAACATCTCCAGTCTAAAACCGCTGCCATAGGGAATAATATGAATATGCGGCATCGGATCAGCAGCAACGGAAATAACATCCGCACCCTCGCCGCCGACATCAATGGAGGAATGCACCGTCATAAACGAGGCAATATTGCCGATGGCATCCAGAACCTGACCACTGGCCTCCACCGGTACCCGTAATCCGTCACGCCCGGTGATTGCCGCAACCCTCCTGTGCTCATCGGTGATGCGGACAATACGAAACCTGACAGGCGTCTCCTGCCAGACCACCACCTCACCTTCGCCGATATCCCGGATAAAATGAATGAACAGGGTCTCGCCATGGGACTCGACCACCAGCTCCGGCTCTCCGGCGACCAATTCCACAGGCGTCTGCGGCGACTGCTCAAGAAAGACATGAGGATGGCCGATTATCGCCGGCAGGGCCTTTTCCATGTTGAAGAAAAAACCACGATTTTTTCCGACTCCGTCATCCCGTTGCTCAAGGGCGGCGCAAATCTCCCTGTCCTGGTCCGACAAATAGGAAAATTCATCAAAATCGGCCAACCTGTTTAAACCGATGGTTCTGCCCTTACTCCACTGACCGGCAGCATTTCTCTTCTGTTCCCTGGGGACAAGACACAGTGAATTATCGCTAAAACGGACAAACCAGGAAAGCCTGGTGGTTCGCTCCCGTCCCCCGGCGGCCCGGGTCACCTTGATAAGTTCCTGTAAACTCTGTTTCCAGGAATCATCCGGCGAAACAATATGGA
>JALSNT010000269.1 GCA_026986885.1 Desulfobulbaceae bacterium | reverse complement strand
ACGGTTGTCCATGAAGACAGCCTGCCCGCCTATCTGGTGAATCCGGATGTCGAAGAATACCAGGAAGGAGACACCATTATCCAGGAAGGAAACAAGGACAAGGATTTTTTCAAGCTGGTGCGAGGCAAGGTGGCGGTCCTCCGGGGCGGCAAAAAAATTGCCGAGATTACGGAGCCGGGAGAATATTTCGGAGAAATGGCATCTATTCTTAATGAGGTTCGCACGGCCTCCATTGTTTCCGCCGGTCGTTGCACGGTCAAGCGGTACCCCGGGGATAAACTCGAAGAACTGATAGAAAAATATCCCGACGTCTCCAGACATCTGTTCAAGACCCTGGTCGGCCGCCTGCAAAAGACCGATCGGATAGTCGTCCAGTTGGCAGGCGGAGGCAGAAGCAGACCTCAGGTTATTCGCCGGGCATGAGTTCCCCGAAAATTTCCGTTTATATTATTGCCTATAATGAAGCGGATAAAATCAGATCGGCCATTCATTCCGTTCTGTGGGCCGATGAAATTGTTGTTGCCGATTCCTTCAGCAAGGACAACACTGCCGCCATTGCAGAAGAACTGGGCGCCAGGGTTGTGCAGATAAAATTTAAAGGCTTTGGCGACCTGCGCAACCGGGCCATGGCCGCCTGCAGCCATAACTGGATTTTTTCTCTGGATGCCGATGAACGCTGCACACCGGAAGCAAGAGATGAAATTCTGCATACCATTGCTCTCCCGAACCCGGCAGATGCCTACTATATTCCCCGTCGTAATTTTTTCATGGGTCGCTGGATAAAATACTCGGGATTTTTCCCCGATTACCGCCAGCCGCAGTTATTTAAAAAAGGCGCGCTGGTGTTTAACAACGAAGATCCCGTCCATGAGGGGTATAGAATTATCTCAGACAAACCGCCTGCTTACCTGCAGCAACCAATCTGGCAATTTCCCTTTAAAAATCTTAAAGAAGTGGCACACAAGGCCAACAAATACTCCACGCTCGGAGCCGAAAAACTGCGGAAAGAGGGGCGGCAGGCAACCATGGGAACGGCTCTTGCCCGAGGGTGCTGGTCATTTCTGCACATGTATATTTTAAAAAAGGGTGTTTTAGATGGCTGGCCGGGACTGGTCATTGCCATGGGAAACTTTCAGGGAACCTTTTACAAATATGCCAAGCTGGTTGAATTGCAGGAGAAATGGCCGCCGCCGTCATCACCGCCGCTCTATAAAAAGTAAAAAACAAATAGACGAGTCTATTGATTTAACAGGATTTTTGTTCAAGGTCGAGGCATACGAAAAATTTTACCGCAGGCAGGGCAAGGACTACGGCAGATGTTCCGCCAACCCGCACTCACACCAACAAAGTTTATTGTTGATTGTCTGCTCAAGTATCTTATCGTTTTCAGCCAGATGTTTACGGTCACTTTTGGGATGGTAAAGATGATAGGCCAAGGCGTTAAATTTGATATTTTGACGCCGCAGGCCAATATTCATCAAACGAACCGTAAACTCGGAATCCTCCCTCCCCCAGCCGACAAACTCTTCGTTAAAGCCATTCACCCTGATTGCATCCTGTCGCCAAAAGGCAAAATTACAGGTCTTTATTCCCCGCAGTCGTCTGCTTCTAAAGGAAAAGAGACTTGCCAGCAAATCCGAACGTAAACAGTTTTTTCTATTGCCCACACCCGAACTGCAACAATTGGCGGATAGAGATCCTGTGCGAATAACCTGCTCTGACAACTCTTTTGTTAACAATACCCTGGTGCCCTGCACAAAAAAACCAGGTCTGGCAAACTTGCAATGATCCTGGATAAAATGACGCTCCGCTATAATATCTCCATCAATAAGAATAACATATTCTCCTCCGGCCCGGGCAATTGCCCGATTTCGACTCCGTGCCAGCCGAAACCCCTTGTCCCGCTGGCGGGAGTGGATAACAGGGATGGACGATTTTTCAGCAATGGCACGAATCACCTCCCCGGTATCTGGTGTCGAACCATCATCGGCCACAATAATCTCCACAGGGAGCATCTTTTGGGCGAGAATACTATTTATCGACAGGACCAAAGCCTCTTTCCAGTTATAGGTCGTTATAATTACGCTGATATCCAATATTGAGACCTCTATCCTTTTTGTCTGTCGTCACCACAGTCCATGGTCGCAAGAATACCATCTCTGACCTCGATAACAGAAAGTTCCTGCATGCAACGCCAATGGCCGCAGGGCCTCTGTCGATAACAGGGGGAACAGGATAATTCTTTCCTGAAGACAGTATGCCTGCTGCCGTATGGCCCGGTTCTTACAGGATTGGCCGGACCAAAAACAGCAAACACCGGGACATTCATGGCTGCTGCAATATGCATGGGTCCGGTATCATTGGAAACGAAAAACTTCGCCCGGGAAATCAAAGTCACCAGTTCCTTTAAGCCGGTTCTTCCGGCCATGGAAATGGCCTTCCCCCCGCCGGCGGTCACTACCTTCTCAGCCAATGGTGCGTCGGCACGGCTGCTGATCACAACCGAGGGGAAGGGCAGAGCAGCGGCAAGTTGACCAAATCGTTCCGCCGGCCAGCGATTTGCCTCCTTGCCCGCTGAAGGGGCAAGCACACAGAACTCTTCGGGTAGAGATGAAAATGCCGGAACATCATCAGGCACAGGCGGCATGGGATGGCTAACGTGCGAGATATCGCAGCCCAGCAGGCGGGCCAGCTTAAGGTAACGGTCAATGGCATGGATATTACTGCCGCCTCTAATTTTGTGGGTATAAAAAAACGGACTCCCCTCATCCGAGTCGGAAAAACCAACTCTTTTTTTCGCTCCGGCCGCCCAGGTAATCAAACCACTGCGTAATAATCCGGAGAGATCAACAGAAACATCAAACTGCTCGGCGGCAAGAGTCCTGCTGAAATGAATCATTTCCGGGATAGAGCGATGCAGGCGTCCCGGCTTTTTCCATTGATCCTTATCCATGATCCAGAGCCTTGTAATCATGGGATGCCCCTCAAGGAAATGGTCCAGCCCCCGGGCAACCACCCAGTGAATCTCCGCTGCCGGAAACCGCTTATGGACGGCAGCCAGAAAAGGCAGGGTATGGACAATATCTCCCAG
>JALSNT010000268.1 GCA_026986885.1 Desulfobulbaceae bacterium | reverse complement strand
CCCTTGAAAAAGGTTCTAATTGACCATAAATAACATACCAGAGAACAAGTCCTGTCAGTCCCAGGAAAACGGCCTTACCCTTGTTAAGGCCCTTACTGTGGGCAGGAGTACTGCTGCCGGTATCAGCACCGTTACGAGCGGACATGGGGATGAGTTTCATGGCTATTTCCTCAGTAGTCAGTCACGGATTATTATTGCTTTTAAAAAATCTATGTATCGCTATTTGACGATACAGTAAACCAAAAATATTATCTGTCAACATTTATGATTTAGTTTTTTGCCAAACCAGCATGCTTTAGCAGCACAACCACACCTGCCAGGGGCGGAAACCATCTTGGTCTCTGACTTCTATCATCTGTTTCAGATGAATGTAGTTTTCCAAAAACTATTTGGACTTAGTCTTTATGTGGAATGTCATTCAAATTGTTGCACCGGTTTTTCTGATCATTGGACTGGGCTGGGCCATCCGGCGCACGAAACTGGTCGATGGAGAATTTTTCCGCCAGGTCAATCGGCTGGTATTTTTTGTCTGCCTGCCCATCCTCCTCATCCACATAATCGGCAGCGCTGATTTTTCAGCCAGCTTTAACCTGCGGCTGATAGGTGGGGTTGCCGCAGCCACAGGCTGCTGTTTCCTTCTCTCCTACCTGTATGGAATGCGGCGGGGCTATGCCCCTGAGGTCCTCGGTGCTTTCTGCCAGGGATCATTCCGGGGCAATCTGGCCTATATCGGTCTGGCTCTTGTCTATAATGCCTATGGTAACCCGGGACTGGCCCGGGCCGGTATCCTGCTGGGGTTTCTGGTACCGGTGCTGAATTTTTTTGCCATCCTGGCCCTTACCCTACCCCATCAGCAGCAGTGTATCAACTACAGGAAAACAGCCTGGCAGATGGCAACCAATCCCCTGATACTCTCCTCCCTGATCGGCATCTGCTGGAGCTTTTTCCACCTGCCCATACCTGTCGTCCTGGATCGTTCGCTCAGTATTGCCGGCGGCATGACCCTGCCGCTGGCTCTTCTTGCCATCGGCGGTAATTTTTCAATGGCACGGCTGCGGGGAGACCTCGGCACGGCCGGACTGGCTACGACCATAAAACTTGTTGTCATGCCCCTTATGACAGCGGCCTTTCTGTTTTTTCTGGGCGTTACCACCATTGACTTTGCCATCGGCCTGCTGATGGCCGGAGCCCCGGCGGCTGTGGCCACCTATATCATGGCCTGCCAGATGGCCGGCGACGGCAGACTTGCCGGCAGTATCGTTGTCATGAGTACCGGGTTGTCCGCCATAAGCTACACCCTTCTTCTGCTTTGCCTGCATCTTGGCGGTTTCAACTGACAGCACTGGTTATTTTTACTGAAACTTTTTCAAAACATATGAAAAATACCCATAAAAATGATCCTTTTACCGAGTCATTGCATAATCCGAAAAAATTCACTTTGACCTTTGAGCTGGTACCGGGCCGGGGAGCCGGTGGCAAAAATATTGACCGTTTACTGGAATTTGCCCGCCTGGTGGAAAAAGACGGCCGTATCACGGCGCTGTCGATCACTGATAATGCCGGTGGCCATCCGGCTCTGGCCCCGGTTGCTATCGGTTCAGAGATACAAAAGATGGGGTTGGAGCCGATGATCCATTTTTCTCTGAAAGATAAAAACCGCAGCCAGATTGAAAGCCATCTCTTTCTCTACCAGCGGCAAAAATTTCGCAACCTCCTGATTTTAGGCGGTGATTATCCAAAGCCCACCTATTGCGGCCAGGCCAAACCAGTGTACGACCTGGATTCCATCCAGACTCTGAGACTTGTCGAACGTATTAAAGGGGGACATTATCGGTATATGGAGCAGGATAAAGACTATATTGAACCATTTGATTTCAGGTGTGGCTGCGTGGTGTCTCCATTTAAACTGACGGAGGCGGAACAGGTCTGGCAATATGCAAAATTACTGAAAAAAATACGGTCCGGCGCAAAATTTATTATTACCCAGCTGGGCTATGACTTACATAAATTTAAAGAGTTGTTGCTCTTCCTGCGCGAGCAGGGGGTGCGAATTCCGGTACTGGCAAACGTCTTTATTCCCAGCCCGAAGGTGGCAAAATTCATGGCCGGCGGAGGAGTACCCGGGGTTGTGCTTTCCCGGGAGCTTGCTGATTTGATGCAACAGGAGGAGAAAAAGAAACGGCTGCAGCGGGCAGCGGGCATGATAGCGGCTTTACGCCGACTTGGTTTTGCCGGTATCCATTTAGGCGGCAACGGTCTCTCTTTTCAAGATGTTGCCTTTGTTCTTGACCAGGCAGAACAGATATCCGCCGCCAACTCATTATCCTGGCAAAATATTCATTTTCCCGTTCATCCCTGCTGGTATTTGTACAAAAAAAACGGCAGCCGCAGACAGTTACGACCAGGAAAAAGACCGGGTATGCATCGCCTCCAGCAATGGACACACGACTTTCTGTTTTCAAAAAAGACAACAGCATCCCTGCTCTTCGGCCGTTTCTGTCTCTTTTGTAACCGCAGCCGCCGGGGCAGGAAAATAATTACCATCTGTGAGCGTATCATAAAAGAAATACTCTTTAACTGCCGGATGTGCGGCGACTGTACACTCAGTGAGTTCACCTACCTCTGTTCCCAGTCCGGTTGTCCCAAGCGGCTGGTCAACGGACCATGCGGCGGCAGCAGCGAGGGAAAATGCGAAGTTTTCCCTGATCGTCCCTGTTTTTTTGTCCGGGTATATGGCCGACTGGACAAAAAAAGAACGCTGGAAGAACTCGCACAGGCAACTGTCCTTCCTCCCAGGGACTGGGCACTGGACCAGACATCGTCATGGATCAATTACTTTGCGGGGATAGATCATACGGGAAACAGCAAAGAAAGACGGGGAAGATAATACCTAAGGCGGGTTTCACCCGAAATCAAACATAACTGTGAATGTAGAATTTCGAATCGCAGAGACAGGGGTGCCGGCCCTGCAACCTTTGCTGATTTTCTATACCGACTTGTAGGAGCCGCGGCCCTCCGGGCGATCGGGCCTGCCCTGCTGGCGATTGAATATTCATCGTATATTAACCCTCGTGTTTCACCAGACGACCTCC
>JALSNT010000267.1 GCA_026986885.1 Desulfobulbaceae bacterium | reverse complement strand
AGCACGGGTGTGAGCGGTCTCGGTGATAACAACCTGCTGCAGGGTTATTTGACTGACGACTCCGTGCCTGCCAATAGGCGTACCTTCGTGAAGCATGTAGCCCTTGCCGGTAACATCCTCAACCATGGCAATCTTGTCTTTTCCGGTTTCAAGTACGGCAACCAGGTTCAGCTGGCCGGGCTCAAATTTTCGCATGCCGGTGAGTTCGACATCTTCATCTATTATTTCATTTGGATTAAGTTTGGGGGTTGCAGCTTTCTTTGTTATAAACGGTACAAAAGGGTCCGGGCGTCCTTCTAAAATATATTTAAAAGGATGGGTATCCTGCCCCGAAGTATCCAGCAGAGGAACAGTGGGTTCTGCAACGTCAGCGGACGGTGTTGATGCCTGCACTGTACCGTAGATAATCCCGCCCATGAAAAACATGGTAATCAAGGGGAAGTAAAACATATTTTTATTTTTATTTTTTGCCGACATGTCTCTGATCCCGGTCTCGATTATCTCTTTTTCTTCTTGTTCGGCTTTTTGGCCTGGGTGTTTGTGAAACGGTAGGTAACAAGGCGACAGGTTGATTTCAACAGCATCTCACCGCCCTCTTTTTTTGGTGATCCCATCTTGATATTGTTCACCGTGACGATTCGGTTCAGCTTGCTGACCTGATCCAAAAAAAATCCCATATTATGATAGGGTCCGCGAATGGAGATATCTACTGGAATTTCCGCGTAAAAATCTTTTGGTGATTCTTTGCCTGGCTTGAAAGAGAGAAAATCCAGCCCGGCTCCTTTGCCCAGATCGGAAATATTGCGCAGCAGATCAGGAATTTCCTTGGTCTTAGGCAGGACTATGGCCGCTTCTTCAAATTCTTTTCTGGTTTTTTCTATTTCCGCTTTGTATTTGGGTAAATTACGTGCGGCCTTGCGGGCACGGTTTAGATCATTTCTTGCCGAGACAATTTGCCTGTTGAGATCATCTATTTTCTGTGCTTCCGCCTTATAAAAGAGAAAATAAAACAGGGCCACCGGGATGAGCATCGCAATAATGACGATACCTATTTTTGCTTTCCCGGCGAGTGGAATATATTTCTCGTCTATAAAGGTATCAAATGTATTTGCTGAATTATTGGTGGCCATGAGCGGGTAAGAAGGCTATTTTTTTTCAGACTTTTTCCCCTTTGCCGGTACCCCGACGGTGCAGGTAAGGGAGAATGATTTTAAATTACGGCCGGCAAAGGTCTTCAGAGATGAACTTGCCAGATTAACGGCCTTAATATATGGTGATTTTTTCAGGCTTTCCATATAGCCGGCAATGGTCCTGTTGTCCAGGGCCATCCCTGTTAGCTTCAAGGTGTTGCCATTCTGGGAGAGTGAGGTGAGCCACATTCGTTTGCTGGGTGTGCGGTTGGCAACTTCATCAAGGACGTGAACGGTCAGCGAAGATTCCGCTTTAAGTTTGTGAATAATATCAATCTGTTTTTCCAGCAGATTTTTATCCTTTTCCAGCTTCTTGATCTGTTTGAGAACTCTGGCGTAGCGCTGTTTTTCCTGTTTTATTTTTATCAGATCCTGGTGCAGGCGGTTTGCTTTGCTGGTTTGCAGAAAACCGGCAAGTCCAAGAAAAACAAGAAGACCAATTAATGCCAGGGCAAAGAAGGTGATCTGCTGTTTTGCCCGAACCCTTCGTTTGATTTCCCGGACGGGAAGTAAGTTTATGCGTACCATAATCTCTAAAAATCAGCAGGCCGAATTGCAAGGCCGGCGGCGATAGCCATCTCCGGCGCAATGGCATCAATGTAATCCGGGTCTATTTTCTTCCTGTTGAATGCCATATTCTGAAAAGGGTTCAAGGTGGTGACGTCTAATCCGGTCTCCTGTTCGATAAAGGAGATCAGCCCGTTTACTTTGGAGCCGCCACCACTGAGGATTATTTGTTCCAGCGGTGAGTCTGGATGATTGGCCATGTATAGATCAATGGCCTTTTTTATCTCCAGAACCCACTGGGTACAGGTCTGATTAAAAATTTCTTCGACCTTCTTGCGATCTTCTTCAATCGGCATCAGGCCCAGTTTTATTTTTTCAGCCTCTTCAAAATCCATATCCAGTGCATTGGCAAGCTGCTCGGTCAGCTGGTCGCTGCCGACCACAACGTCCCTGGCCAGTACCGACATGCCGCCGGCGATGATGTTGATGTTCATCTTGGAGGCGCCGATATCAATGAGGGCCACATTGGCATTTTTTTCCGTGGTGATTTCCCAGATATTTTCCAGGGCAAAGCCATCGACATCAACCAGGACGGGTTTGAGTTTCTGTTCCTGCAGCATCTCAAGGTAATCGTCAATGACGTCCTTTTTTGCCGCCACCAGCATGACATCGGTGCGTTCCCCGCCGGCACCTCCGGTTTTGAGATCCTGGAAGTCTAAATATACTTCATCTATATCAAAGGGTATGTATTGTTCCGCCTCACTGGAGATATACTCGGCTAACTCGTCTTCCTCCATGATTTCAAGGTTGACCTTTTTAACGATAACGGAATAGCCGGAAATGGAGATTCCGACCTTGGTGTTTTTGATTTTGAGATTTTTAAAGAGAGTGGCAATTATTTTCCCCACCTCTTCCGGCTCCTGCAAAACACCATCTTCAACGGAACCTGCTGGTATTACGGCACTGCCTAATGCTATAACGGTGTATCCCTTTCCTGTTTTCTGCAGGTTACAGACTTTTACCGCAGAGGATCCGATATCAACCCCGGTGACCAGTTGTTCTTTTTTTGCCATAAGATCTTTCTTCCTGTGACGCAGGTTTTTGTCCAAAGACGGGTTGCTGTATTTGTTAAAATGAATACCGGTTCACGCTACCGGCCTGTTTTTATTAAGGTCATAAAAAAATGTATTTGTCAAGGATGCCATGTTTTTTTTTATTTTCTTCTTGCTTAAAAAACAAGGAGATAGCCAGCCGATTACCTTTTGGGGTACAATATGTTGTACGATATCTTTCTGAAATACCTTATTTTGTATGCTTTACTCCTTCCTCGGCCTGCCGGTTCCCTTTATTGTTTTCTTGAGTTTTTTTTTTTTTCAAGTACCTTCCATCCAGTTTTC
>JALSNT010000266.1 GCA_026986885.1 Desulfobulbaceae bacterium | reverse complement strand
ACATAAGGGGAAATAAAATCATATTCCCTGATGAATTCGCTCTCCAGGGCCTCCGGCAAAGATATTTTCTTGACGTTGCGCAGTTTTTCTTCAAGGATTGTATTGGCTCGATCCTGGATCCAGCCTGTAACTTCGGTGTCGGCGGGGCCGCCTTCGGGGGGATTATATTTGAAGCCGCCGTCATCGGGCGGATTATGGGAGGGAGTGATGACAATGCCGTCGCAGCGGGCGTCATCCTTTTTGTTATTATGGGTAAGGATCGCCCGGGAGATGACTGGAGTTGGTGTATAACCAAAATTTTCAGCGATCCGGACCGTTACACCATTTGCGGCCAGGACCTGCAGGGCGGTTATCTGGGCGGGCCAGGACAGGGCATGGGTATCCATGCCCATGAACAGAGTGGAGTTGATACCGGCCTGCCGCCGATATTCGCACACTGCCTGGGTAACGGCCAGGATGTGGTCTTCATTAAAACTTTTTCTCAATGAACCGCCCCGGTGACCGGATGTGCCGAAGCTGATGCGTTCGCCCTCGTTGTCCACATTCGGAGTCAGGGTATAATAGGCGGAGATCAGTTGCGGCACGTTGATCAGCATGGATTTGGGCGGCAGCTTGCCGGCCAGGGGATGAATGCTCATGGGGGCTCCTCTGCTTTAATTAACGGTGTTGTAATGATTTGAATTAAGGAAAAAGTTTGATCTACAGCAAAGTTGTATAGCTCTGGGAAATTCTCAACATACTACATCCTGAATTGAGCTCAATTCAGGTACACATGTATAATTGTTACCCGGGCCGGCATTAATCCGCTTGCTCAGCAAGTTTTTTTGCCTGCCTTTTCATTATTGGAACTAGTGAGCGCAATGCTTCATTTACTGAATCATGGTCAGGGAAATATTGAACCACATCTGGGTCGATGACGATAACGTTTGTTCCTTCAGCGTATTTTTTTGCATATTTTCCCCTTATACCTTTGCTAAAATCATACTCCTCCAGCATGTCAGGATCATTTGCCATTGTTTTCATAATAAAACCTTTCTTTTTTTGTTGCCTTTCTGGCGCTGATTAATCGAATATTATCTCCCCGTTCAGTATGAACAACGATTATCATGCGGTTCCTGTGGGAATTTCCTATGATGATAAATCGATCCTCATCATCAGAATGCAATGGATCATGAATGGTCAAAGACATAGTATCTGAGAAAACAGTACTGGCTTCATTAAAGCTAATACCATGTTTTTTCTCATTGTCCCACGCTTTCTGCGGGTCCCATTCAAATGATAACATGTACTATCCTGTCCTTGGTTGAACGATTTATTTTACGTCGTCAGGGGAATAATTTCCATCTTGTGGTTGGCGTCCGGATGGGCCGGGGATGGTCCCTCGGTCTGCAGCATATATGTTCCTGCCAGGGAAAATTCCCGGGCATATCCTTGTGCCTGTTGTGTCCAGTCCCGGGGATGATCTGGTTCCAGAATCGGCCATACTCCGTAGGAAAAAAGCAGATTCCGGCAGGTCTTTTCGCTTGCGCTTACACCGAAAATCCAGGTCGGCAGCCGGAAGCGGCTCAGACTGCGGGCGGTGTGCCCGGAGGCGGTCGGGGCGACAATTGCAGCAATATCCGTCCGCTGCTTAATGATGTTTTCAACGCCCCTGCTGATGGAATCGACAATACCGCTTTCCGGCAGCGGTCCGGTGCTGCATTTGCGGGCGCGTCCATAATGTCCCGGCGGCCGGTGCGGTTCGGTGGCGGTTCCAATTTTTGCCAGCATTTCTACAGCTTCCACTGGATAGTCGCCCATGGCCGATTCTTCGGACAACATGACGCAGTCGGTACCGTCTAAAATGGCATTGGCTACATCGGTGGCCTCGGCCCTGGTCGGCCTGCGGTTATGGGTCATGGACATCAGCATCTGGGTGGCGGTGATAACCGGCTTACCGTACAGGTTTGCCCTGCGGGTAATATATTTCTGGGCAACGGCGATTTCTTCAATGGGGATCTCCACCCCGAGGTCGCCCCGGGCAACCATGATTCCGTCTGCGGCCTGCAGTATCTCGTCAATATTATCACGGGCGGAGGCACGTTCAATTTTGGCGATGATAAAGGGGCGGCAGCCCATCTCTGCAGCCGCCCGGCGAACCCCGATGATGTCTGCGCCGGTGTTGACAAATGACTGACTGATCGCGTCAACACCATGTTCAAGGGCAAACTGCATACAGCGGCGGTCGCGGCTGGTAAAAGCGCCTGTTCCAAGATCGATTCCCGGAATGTTGACCCCTTTTTTCGCCCGCAGTTCTCCTCCCACCTCGACCGTGCAGATAATATCCTCTCCCTCCACCTGCAAAACCCGCAGCTGGATAAGGCCATCGGCCAGGAAGAGGATGTTACCTGACTGGACGGCCTGCGGCAGGCTTTTCAGGGTGATGGAAACCCGTTCCCGGTTGCCGGTAATATTTCTGGTGGTAAGGATAAATTGATCTCCCCTGTTCAGGAAGACCGGTTCCTCGGCAAAATGACCGATGCGCATCTTGGGGCCGGGTAGGTCGGCCATGATGGCCACCCGTTTACCGGATTTATCAGCGGCGGTTCTGATTTTTTCAATCACTGCGGCATGACCGGTAAAATCACCATGGGAAAAATTAAGTCTGGCCACGTTCATACCGGCATTTATCATCTGTTCGATCATCTCCTGCGTATCTGAAGCCGGACCAATGGTACAGACGATTTTGCTTTTGTAGGGAGGTAGAGAAGACATTGAGAAATTCCTTTGCCGTATGTTCAGCAGCTTTGATGATATGGCCGGGGGGCTAAACGCTAACACCCCACAGGCACAATACTACTCTACTTTTATTTGCATGACAAAAGGATTTGTGATGGCCGTTGGTGCCGGGTCACCGGTAATCGGTTGAAGTTACTTCCACCTCAAGGTTCCATATAACAAGATGCTATGGTACTCTTTCTTAGTTTTCAATTAAGTATTGTGTCCCCGGAACTCATGCTGGATCTGCAGGAGATGGACCTTTATAAAGGGACTGTCCAAAAAATTATCAAGGGAACCCGCAACCGGCCACGAGATTATCTTTGGCTTAGAACAACA
>JALSNT010000265.1 GCA_026986885.1 Desulfobulbaceae bacterium | reverse complement strand
CCGCCTGTACGGTCTCAACGACCCAGGGCATAAGTTCGGTGCCGTCTTTACGGGCCGGTCCGATATTCAAGTCCAGATAGGTGGCACCGGCCGCTGTTTCTTCCTTCGCCATTTCCTGAACCGGCTCTGGTTTGCGTTCTTTCATGGCATTGCCGCTGCGGGTTCCCATGATATTTATACTCTCGGCGATTGCTTTAACCGTTAATGCCATTTTGCTCTCCTTTTTATAATCTTCGCAATTCGTACCTTCCAGGCGACTCGTCCGCACAACTGGTGAAGGACAGCACCTGAATACCGATCCAATGTCCTGAGAAAAAGCCGTTTACCACCAGTATGATGGCTTCTCCTCTCACAATAAAGTTGATAATTTATCGTATTTTAGCGCAGTTGTCAATCTGCAATTGTGACGGAACCACAAAGCGGGCAAGGGGAAATAATCACCGCCATCCATGCAACTAATTGAAAATACGGGGATAAAAACAAAGAAAAAACAACAAGAATCGGCGGGCGTCACTCCTGTGTACATTTGCCCTGCCGGATCGACATGGATCTCAACTAAGGTCGGCCATTGGTACTGACTCTACCATCTGCACCCATTCCCGGCCGGAAATTAGGCAGAAACCGGCTGCCGGCCGTGGTCGTCATCGTTATCTGCCTGCTGCTGATCTTCGACAGTATTCTCTTTCAGGCCCGGCAGGGTCGCCGACGTACCAGGATGTCATAATCAACCACGATACCCGCCCATCGACCAGCCACAATACCGCTGTCTAAGGTGCAGTATTTTCCTTCCACTGCATGATCAATCCTGCACATTTCCAACCCGGACAGGAAGCATCTCCGTTGCCTCACTCCTCAAATATCACCACATATTAAGATGTTACTTATTTTACTGATTAAGGCACGACGCTTGCAAAACAGGTAACAACGGCAGGGGAATACCGCCCTGGGCAATAAAGAAAAAAATTGCGCGGCGCAGTAAACAACAGAACAAGGAGGATACATATGTCGGAAAAGCAAAAAGATGATATTGAGCTGACACCAACAGAAGAAGCATGGGATGAAGAGGCCGATGATCAACGGATCAAATCCGTCGGCTGGAAGGAACTTTTTCTCAAGGAGGACTGGTGGGCCATCTGGCTTTCCCTTGGCCTCATTTTTGTGGCTTATGCCTTTTTCCTGGCAGGCGGTTCTATCAAATGGATCGCGGTTCACCCGGCCCGCTGGAGCAATCTTTCGCAGGTGGGCGCTGATTTAAGCAAACATCTTGTCCAGTATATCGCCCAGTTCATCATGTGGCTGGTCGTCTTTACCGGCAGCCTTAAAGTGATGGGCATTAAGCCCAGAGAATTTATCCCGTCGTTTGTCTTTGTCTATATCTGTTCTATTCTCATTTTTATAATCGGCGCCTGGGAGCATGCCCATCATTACAATCTGGAACCGCCGTTGATCGCCCTGGCCTTAGGGATGATCATCGCCAACCTGATCGGTCTGCCCCGTTGGATGGACGCCGGCTTTCGGGTTGAATATTATATCAAAGTGGGTATCATTCTGTTAGGCGCCACCCTGCCCCTGACCCTGATCATCTGGGCCGGGCCGGTTGCCATCGGCCAGGCCTCCATCGTCGCCGTCACCACCTTTCTGGTTATCTTTTTTGTCGGTCGCAAGATGGGTCTTGATCGACGCCTTTGCGCCACTCTCGGTGCCGGCGGTGCGGTCTGCGGCGTTTCCGGCTCCATTGCCATTGCCGGGGCCGTGGGCGCTAAAAAAGAACACGCACCCATCGCCATCACCATGGTTATCCTCTGGGCGATCGTTATGATCTTTTTCCTGCCCCTGGTCTCCAGGGTGATGCATCTGCACACCGGCGTGGTCGGCGCCTGGGTCGGCACTTCTGAATTTGCCGATGCCGCAGGCTTTGCCGCCGCCCAGGCCTATGGCAACATGGCCGCCCATGTTCCCGGTATTCCGGGAAGTCCTGACGATGCCGTCTGGGGATTCACCCTGATGAAAGTTGTTGGCCGGGATATCTGGATCGGTATTTGGGCCTTTGTCATGGCCATCATCTCCACCACCCTCTGGGAACGTAAAAGTGGAACCAAACCAAATCCCGCAGAGATCTGGTGGCGCTTCCCCAAATTCGTTTTAGGGTTTTTCGTGGCCTCAATCATCATGACCCTGATCTCCAGTCATTACACCCTGGATACCTATAATCATGTTCTCAAACCGATGCTGGTCGGCCCGATCAAGGCACTGCGAACCTGGGCCTTTATCTTCTGTTTCTTCTCCATCGGTCTGACCACCCGCTTCAGGGAACTGGCCTCAGCCGGCACCAAACCGTTCTGGGCTTTTACCAGCGGGGTTATTGTTAACGTCGTTCTGGGATTTATTCTCTCCTCCATGGTTTTTGCCCATTACTGGCAGAACCTGTCCCATTGACGGCAAAAAATCCAGTCGGCATGGATATCCACAGCCCGGCTTCGGGCTGTGGATATCTTTTTCCAAAGGAGCGAAACATGTCATCCATACAAACAAAGAAGAAAAAAAAGATTTGCCTGAACTGTATGTTCTTTCGTAATGATCCCAAGTACCTGGAAAATGAATTCGAGGGCTGGGTCACCCTGGGTTCAGCCTATGGTTCGGTGCGCAAAGATGACGGCATCTGCTCCCGGCACGAGGAATATCTTGGCGCCCACGATTTCTGTGATCAGTTTCAAGCCTGCGTACCGGAAAACAGAACCTGAATTGAGGCAGAAGACCGGTTTAAACCGGGTTAACGATGGTTACGGTCACGAAAGCGGGCCGCTGAAATACCATATTTTTTCAACAGCTGCTGCAAAGACTGCCGTTCAATCCCGGCCTTTCTTGCCGCCTGTGACACGTTGCCGCCGGTCTGTTCCAGCAGGCGGCTCATATACCGGAGCGTAAATTTTTCCAAAATCTTTTCCTTGGCATCCCGATAGCTCCAGTCACACAACTCTTCCGCGCCGGTGTCATTGCGCGGCAGTATACTCAAGGCACAGTCAAAGTCCTCGGGCAGCAGTTCGTCGCTCTTGGAAAAAATCAGGGCCCGTTTGATGGCGTTCTGCAGCTCCCGCACA
>JALSNT010000264.1 GCA_026986885.1 Desulfobulbaceae bacterium | reverse complement strand
CTCACCAAAACACAGGCCATAACCTGCCAGGACAAATCCGGCAATTGTGAGTAATGTTACTACTGAAACGCGCATTCGCTTCATGCTGTATCCTCCTTAAATTAATATAACATTATTGTTGCATAGTGGATAATAGATCTGTTCTTGTATTCTTGCATCCCTCCTCTTTAATGATTTTGTGTTTGCGGTAAAGCAGGCACCATGCCTTTTTTGCAGCAAGCACGATGAATAATCAGATTGTGCCCTTTTGCTTGTTGTTCATGCGGGCAATCCAGGTTCCCATAGAGAAAAAAACAACAACAATAACACCGGCAATCAGCCATCGCAAACCACCGGTAAATGACTCCCACGGCACCAGCAGCATGAGAGCGACATAACCGGTTAGCAGCAGGAGCAGGCTGATTACACTGCCGGCAAGAGGTAATCGGGGATAGTTCAACCCTCCCTTATCCACAATGCCGTAACCACAGGATGCGGCATTAAATGCAAGAATAACAGGCAGGGCCATCGCCAGGCTACTTCCTGATAACAGCATGGAAAAAAAGAACATAAGGATAACTACCCCGATCATACCGGTTATCGCAGCATGGATAAAAATGCCAAAAGGAGTACTGAATATCCGTTTGACGTTTTCAATAGCGACCCGGGCGTTATCAACATAAAAATCCAGCATTAATGCCCCCGTCATTTTCTTTACTGCTTAATTTATTTAAACTCAACAATATTTGCTTCACCTACATAGTCCTTACGCTCAAAGCCGGTCATTTCGGTCATTTTTCCGGTCAATTCACTTATTTTTTTCAGATTACGAATAATAGTCTGCACATCGGCAATCAGTTCCTGTTTTTCAATATCTTCTTCAAGGATCTGGGCCGTGCCCAGAGCTGCAAAAAGCGGGGTGTTGATCTCATGGGCAACCGTGCCGGCAAGCTCCACTACCCCCTGTAATTCGACGCGTTCTATCTGCTCCTTCTCCAGTTTACGCTTGGTGGTAATATCACGGACAATCTCAATGACAAATTCGACATTGCCGTGTTCATCAAACATCGGAGATGCGGTTCGTTCAAACCAGTGTTCTCCATCGTCCAGCTCTACCTTATGCTCATAGGTTGCCGGTTTGCCGTCACGAAAAACATCTTCCACCGGACAGGCCCCTCCATCTTCATCGGCTGAACAGAGCTCGTGGTACTCCATGCCGAGGATTTCCGCCTCATCGATGCCAAGGCGCTGCAGACAAACCTTATTGGCAAGAACAATATGTTTTTTATTGTCTACTACCAATAATTCCGGTCGGATACAATCAAGGATATCACTGAGAAAACGTTCGTTTTCTTCTATCTGGTTAAAAAGGAGATTGATCTTCTGGTATACCCTGGCATTTTGAATAGCGGTTCCACCCGCCTCGGCAACGGTGACGGCAAAGTTTACTTCCAGGTCGGAAAAGCTACGGTGTTTATCGGAAAATATACGCAGAACTCCGATAATTTCATTACCAACCTTAATCGGCACGGCAAGCAGGGAATTAATCCCCTCCTTCATCATGTTCTTTTTATTAAGAACCCTGTCATCGGTAGATATATCATAAATAGCAACTGGTTCACCGGAAAGCACCATGGTGACGTTTTTCTCATTTTCTATATTAGACGAATCAAGATAGGTCTCGGATATTCCATACGAGGCGACGAGTTCCAATTGATTGGTCAGGGGATTGAGCAGGCGCAAAGTACATCCCTTGGCCTGCATACTGAGAGGTACTCTCTGAACAATGGTATTCAGGACTGAATCCATATCAAGGGTCGAGTTAACCATGCTTGATATCTTCTGAACCTCGTTCATGAAATCAACCTGATTTGCCATCTCCTTAAACATTCGTCCATTGGAAATAGCAACACCGACCTGCTCGGCAAGGGCCATGGAAAAAGAAATTTCCTCGGCCGTAAACAACCTCTGTTTTTTAGTCAACAGGCGCATAATACCGATTATTGAATCCTGAAATAAAATAGGCAGGGTCAAAACGGATTTAATACCTTCCTTTGCCGCCGCATCCCGATCGCGATAGGTGGGATCTTCGTCCAGATCGACCTTTGCGACGGGATAGCCCGATTTGATCATCTCCATGGTCTCCTCGGTATCTATGGATTGCCGGGAAAGGTATTCCAGCGAAAGACCGTGGGCGGCGCCAAGGACAAAGGAATTGGTACCCATATCCAGCAGCCTGATCGTGCAGGCATCAATATCAAGAAGCTCAGGAAGACTTGAAACAATGGTATCCATCACCTGTTGATGATCCAATACCATGGAAATCAGCCGGGTGACTTTTTTAAATACCTTGAGAAATCCCTGCTCCTTAGCCTGAGGGGAAATAGTTTGTGTCGGTGTATTTACCATGCCTGTAATCCAATAATACCGTCGACCACCGCCGAAGGTGCCGGCTCCTGTTTGCCGCCGATCAATACTTTTTTCTAATTACCACCTGAATTGAGCGATTTTAATTTCGCCCTGGGGTTGCAGGTTTTGTGCTGTTTGATTGTAGTTTTATAGCCTACATGGGACAGCACAGGTAAGCGAGCAACGAGACTCCAAGTCCTGCAGACCGGGGTGAAACGCTCAATTCAGGTACCATTAAAATTCAACCTGTTGTTTGCAGGACAAAAACAATATTTGGCCCACAGTACAATACTGCCAAATCGCTTTATGATTCCAGTACCTTTTCAACCTTTTCTTCAAGTTCATCACGATCAATTGGTTTTACGCAATACTCATCGGCCCCGAGACTGATTGCCTCTCGAGCGGTTTCCACAGTCGGATAACCTGTCAGCATGATAGCATGCAGATCGGGTGATAATTTCTTAAGTTCGGCCAGCACCTCGACTCCGCTCATTCGTTTAAGTTTAATATCCAAAATAGCCAGATCTACTTTATTTTTCCTGACAAAATCGATTGCTTCATCCTCATCGGTAAAGGTATGGACATTATGCCCTTTCTTGGCAAGAATTTTGCCGATAAGTACGGTCGCGTCCTGCACATCATCCAGTGCCAATATTTCAGCCATGTTTTTTCTCCTTTTTTTTGGTGTGCAAAATAGCTTCTCAGTTATCTTTTTCCAGGTGTACCGCCTCCGTATCAGTAGCTTCAGGAAGTCGGATTGTAAACGCCGTTCCCGGAAATGTTTTTTCCGTCTTTTTGTCCTGGACAGGACTTTCAACCTCGATAATACCACCATGATCCTGAACAATCCCGTAGGAGACGGACAGTCCGAGGCCCGTGCCTTTGCCCACCGGTTTGGTGGTAAAAAACGGATCAAATATGCGGGCCTGAACATCATCGGGAATACCATGGCCGGTATCCCGTACCCGGGCAATCACCTGTTTTTTATCAGGGTCAAACCATGAAGAAATATAAATATCACCACGGCCCTGTTCTTCCATGGCATGATGTGCATTATTGATCAGATTAACAAAGACCTGACGCAGTTTTTCGGCATCACCGACAACAGGCGGCAAATTCTCCGCCAAATCAAGATGGACCTGAATATGATCAAGATGAAGATTGTGTTCGGTAACGGCAACAACATCGGTAAGAATTTCATTAAGGTCTAAATTTTCCCTGGCGCTGCCGGTCTGCCTGGAAAATTTGAGGAGATCTGCAACAATTTTTCTGCTCGCCTTTGTCTGGCGCTCAATGACCAGGAGATTCTGATATGGTTCGGAATCTTTGTCAAAATCATCCATCATTAACTGGGCATAACCCAGTATTATACCCAATGGCGTGTTGATTTCGTGGGCTACACCGGCTGCCATCTGGCCAACCGATGCCATCTTTTCACTGGCAGCAAGTTGTTCCATCATGGTTTTAACCTTGGTTAAATCCTTAGCAATTCCCTCGCAACTGACAATATTTCCCTTCTCATCTTTGATAGCCGTGGCCGACAACAGTACGATAATAATCGAGTCGTCTTTTCTTTTAAATTCCGCTTCAAAGTCCTTTATGTACCCATCACGCTGCATAAAGTTGAAAAATGTGGCTAATGCACCATCATTTGCAAAAATATCCTGCAGGCGCAAACCGGGGTGATCATTGGGCCCATAGCCAAGCATTTCCAATCCCGATTCATTTATATCGGTAATTTCCTGATTGGTATTGCAGAAATAAACCATGTCCTTGGAAGCGGAAAAAAGGTGCCGAAATTTCTCCTCGGAACGAGAGAGTTCCGCCGTGCGCTCTTTAACCTTTTCTTCCAAATGGGTATTTATCTCTTCAAGGTTCTGATTTAATGCCCTCATTTTTTCAGCCGCTTCTTCCAACAGGAAATTGGCCTGTTTGAGCTTGGCCGCTTTTTTTGCAATAACCTGATGGGACTGAACGCCTTTATGATAAAACAGGGTAACTGCTGAAACGGAAATCAGCATCAGGGTGTTGACACCACCGGAATATGGTGAAATGACATGCCAGATATCATTATTACCACTGATAAAGAGGAACTGCTTAACCAGATGCCCAGCGGCCCGGGAGATAGAAAAGGCGGAAATGGCAATACAGATATAAAAGAGATATCCCCACAGGAAATTTTCCTGTTGTTTTCTGGTGAGCAGATAAGCATAACGCATTGCCAGAAAAGCAAAGAACAAGTCCGCTATCGAACCCAACATATCGACGAGTATGCTGGGCAGCAGAGGTAATCCCGTCACGATTTCCCCCCTTCTTCCGATGCTTCCTGTTCATGCTCAACACTTATATATAAATTTCGCAATCCCATATACAGGAAAAAGAACGCAGGTACGAGAAGAAGGTGGTCAAAACGGGTTATGTAAAAAACAGCTTTGATACCGTTTAAAGGCCCAATCAATCTGGAATGAAAATAACTTGCTGCCTGGGCAATATATTCGGGGGCAAGATATGCCGCCACCGCATGCCCTGTGAAGGCAACAATATTCCAGGCCATCAAAAACAGGCAGAACCACATCAGATAGTTCCATCCCCTGCCGATCGACGTTGAACGGCGAAAATCACGATAAAGATACAGCAGGGAAAAGAAAAAAAAGACATGGGCCATCTGGTGGACATAGATGCCCTCGCGTGCGCCATGCGCCTGCAAAGCCCAGGCAGAATCCGGGGCGATCAACATGGCCGGCAAAATAATCGACATGATGAAGATACATTGCAACATCTGTTGAATGGACTGTTTCATATTCTTAAAATAATCTGAATCACAGATATTTCATGGGCATTTTTTGATCAAAACAAACAGGAGATTGCATGATCAATACCATATCCACAATTTATATGAAACTAATTTGAATATGCTTATCATTTTAAGTTATTAAGATTAAAGTGATAATAATTGATATTGATCAACATGTTCAATAAAAGAGAATTCGGCGCCCAAAAGGACTCATTTTGTTGCAGGTGAAACAAAAAGTTTGCACCGGAAAGAAATAATCGTAACTACGATACAGCCTCATTCCGTATTCCCTGCAAGGATTCGACGAATAGTTATCATGGGCGGCTGTTAACTATACGGATAGTATATTATCCATCATCCCACCGGTCGACATAGACGAGGCATCAGATCGAAATTTTTACGACGCCATCAATCATAAAAACTCCTGCCACTGATTTTTCTTAACGATAAAAGTTCAGTGCCGCTGGGCAAACGGCAAGGAACCTTGAATAACCGTAAACGATTACATTATGCAGGTAATGCGGGCGAAACAGCATCTCGATGAACGGTTACGAATAGAATAACCAACAAGCTTCAACAGGAGGACATAGCAGAAAAAACCGCACGGGAAGGCGGTCAATCTGAAACGCCTTGTTAGCGAAAGTCACGTGATTTAATAGTATATCTGCGCATCAAACGCTGCAGAGCCTGCCGTTCCATTCCGCAGGACCTTGAAGCGGCGGAAACATTTCCCCCTGATGCAGTAAGAGCCTGGGCCAGATAGGTGCGGGTAAAGCATTTAACCACTTCCTGTTTTGCCTCTTTATAGGACATGGTCAAATATCGTTGGGGATCAATGAGACCGCCAAGGGAAGGGGTACAGTCTCCCGCCTCGGGGTCAACCAGGTCTGCCGGAGTGATAGAGTTATCATGGGAGAGCAGAACCGCCCGGTTAATAGTGTTTTGCAGCTCACGAATATTTCCCTTCCAGGGACGCCGGAGGAGACACTGCAATGCCTCGGGCTGAAACTCAAGCCCGGGTCTGTCATACTCACGGGCATAAATTTCCAGAAAATGCTGTGCCAAAAGAGGAATGTCGCTGGAAATTGCAGCAAGAGAAGGCATGGTCACCGTCATAACATTCAAGCGATAAAACAGGTCCTCCCGAAATTCTCCCCGCTCTATCTTGGCCTCAAGATTCTGATTTGTTGAGGCCAGCACCCGGACGTCTACCTTAATAGTCCTGGTCTGGCCGAGGGGCTGTATCTCTTTTTCCTGCAGGACACGGAGCAGTTTTGTTTGGATGGAAACCGGTATATCGGCAATTTCATCAAGAAGAAGGGTTGAACCATCCGCCTCAAGAAAAAGACCGTCCTTGTCCTGTTCCGCCCCGGTAAATGCGCCTTTTTTATAGCCGAACAGCTCACTTTCAAGAATGTGTTCAGGCAGGGCGGGACAGTTGACAATGATCATCTTGTTTTGAGCACGATCACTCATGGAATGTAACGCCCTGGCTGCCAGTTCCTTACCGGTACCGGATTCCCCACGAATGAGAACAGTGGCGGAACTGGGTGCAAGTCGTGACAACAGGTCAATGGTTCTGGTTAACTGTTTTGAACGACCGATAAAGTCGGTCTCCGGACGCTGTCGAGTCAGCCTCTGCTGCAACGTTTTGTTTTCACGTAACAACCTGGTTCTTTCCATGGCCCGTTCAATGGCGTGGACAATATGATCATTATCAAATGGTTTCTCAAAAAAATCATAGGCACCCTCTTTCAGGGCCCGTACCGCCATTTCTATGGTGCCGTATCCGGTCATTATAAGAGTGGTGATCGTCGGGTCCAGGGATTTAAGCCGTCGCAGGAAATCCAGTCCGTCCATGCCCGGCATTTTAATGTCGGTAAGCACAACATCAGGACAGCGGTCGGTTGCCAGTTCAAGTCCAGCATCGCCGGAAACAGCGGTCTGAACTTCACAACCACATTTTTTAACGATAACCTTATGTAAAAGCTGGAGCAGATCGCGCTGATCATCAACAATCAACACTCTTTCCAGGCTGTCTTCTTGAGTAACCATTTTTCTCTAAACCATACTTTTGCAGAAAGGACATCATGCAGTCTGCTGCCGTTTATTTTCATTTTTTTTTGCAGAAAGCATGGCGGCAAAACATTCTTGAACAAAACGACCGGAAACTGTTTCCGCCACGGAAAAACGCAAACTTCCTGCCGGCGGGAACGAACCGGTTAAAGCAAGAAATACATCCCGGGAAAGATTCTGCAACATTGCGGCAAAATTATTCCGGTTACTCTCGGACAGGTTGGTTCCTGCCCAGCGGCACCGAAAAGGTCTGTACTGCGGCACCATACATTTTCCCCCCTCAAGTAAGGGACAGGGTGAAGCAGCAGCATTATAAATTTCAGCAAATTCCTTATCGGCCAGAGGCGGATAGTTGGCATGCAGGGTACGAACCGTCCGGATAATCAAGGAACTCTCGTGTGCATGTTCAAGCACGTGTTCACGATCATCATGACTGAATGTCCGATTGATAAACTGATGAATACAGATACTTTCGGCAAGCTCCAGTTCAAAATAACTCCAGCAGCAGTCGTCATGTTCATCCCCGCAGGTGGTGGCGGAGGAGGACGCGATAATCTCTCTCTCAAGTTCGGCGCCGATGGCATTATACTCTTCAACAAAGGAGGAAAGATCAACACTGCTCTTTTTATTTTCAATACTCGGTTTTGCCGTGCTCAACACTCCATGTTGTTTATAGTACTTACGTAACAGACGCCACTGGCTGAAATTGGTAGGATTTGCCCGGGTATTTTTCAGCAGTTTCTCCGCCTTTTTCAGACTGAGCCCCCGACGCAGCAGATATGCCGAAATAAAGGTACCGGTCCGGCCATGGCCATGCCGGCAATGTACCAGGACCTTCCGGCCGAGATAAATAGCCTCATCCAGCCATTCCAATGCCTTTTCCATCTCCTCCAGGGAAGGCACATGTTCATCGGGCGTGGGCAGGTAGTAGACCTCAAAGCCTGCCTGTTCTTCAATTTTATGCAGATCTGTGAATTCCTGACACAGGTTGACAATTGCATCGATTCCCTGCTCTTTAATGAAAGAGAGTTCATCATAGGACATGGGTGCCCTGCCCCCTGCAAGCTGGCTGGTTATCCAGGTTAATTCATACATCTCTTATTTCACCGTTTACTGGGTTACGAGGGATAAGGCGGATACGACAAGCTGTTCGGTCGACCTGAAGTTTTCATCATAGGTACATAGAAGTTTATGGTTTCCGGCAAACGGTCGGCATCAGGGCATGGATTTGGTAAATGTATACCGACCGGCAAAAAACAGGTCGGCGCAACGCTGTACATCTTCTTCCTCGCGCAGCACCATGTCCATCAGCTTTGTCGCCCCAAGCAGCCTGCCGACCATATCCAGGGTGGTTAATAACTCACTTTCTTCCACTTCCGTCATTTTAGCATCCAGGAGGTCGGCCTTGACAATGACCTCAAAACCAAGCCGCGTTAACACCATATCTAAAAATTCAAGCCGAAGATATCGCCCGGTCCAGGCACCGCCGCCGCCGGCAAAACGAATCAGACAGAAATTAGTCCGCGCATCAGCGCCGCAAATGGTGTCAACCAGGGTGAAATGATAACCAAAACGAATATTGAAATTTAAATAATCACTGCTCATTATGGCATAGGAGGCAAACTCACTGGAATCAGTGCCGAGCATGAAGCCACCGGCCAGGGCAATTTCATCGGATCTTTTCCAGTCAAAATGACTGTGTGACTGCCAGTCGATATCCGGATGAGTAAGTCCCTGCCAGAGAGCCCGAAACGGTTGGCAGCAGATCTCTGCAACGGCCAGCTTTTCCTTTTCCCGGGCGTCCGGGCAAAAACCGCCGCCCACATCAAGCAGATGAATGGCAAGGGGAATATCCGTAAGCAGCTTTCTTTTACTGCGACCGCTTCCCTTTTCCCCAAGTGAAAACATGGTCTGCATGGCACGCTCATGGGTGTAGCGGATGATATCATGCAGGGAACGACACAGTTCCGGAAGAAAATTCCTGCTGTCGGGATCAACAAGATGAAGCGGGGTGATAAAATCCATGATCGCCTTCAACCTGCTGAAATAGGGTAGTGATGTATCCTGCTCGTCCTCGAACTTGTTTTCTGATATCTCGACAATACCGTCATACACTGTGCAATTATCTGCATCAACGGTGACCGGCCGGCCGGGTTTGAGAACCTTAAGGGCATCGGCCATATCAATGATCAGGGGAATTCCGAACTCCCTGCATACCGTGGAAAAATGACCGGCAATCGTGCCCTTTTCGGCGACAACGGCGACAATTTTTCCCAGCAGGCGAACCAGGGACGGCGGAGTGGAACCGGTCACTAACACGGATCCGGGTTGTATCTCTGCAACTGTTTCCGCATTGCTGAACACCACAGGTCCGGCCGCAATCCCGCCGGAAGATTTCCGGCCGCCGGTGAGCAAAACCGGCATCCCTGCCAACTCCGCCGGCCAATGATCGTCCAGGCCTCTGTCTTTTCCCCTTTCCTGCAGAAGTGGCCTGGACTGCAGGATAAACAAGGTACCATCCTCGGTATATGCCCATTCAATATCCTGCGGCACACCATACATATTTTCTATTTTCCCTGCCCATTGTCCGAGTTCATGCAGTTGCTGCCTGTTCAGACAAAAATGTTCTTTTTCATGGTCATTTAAAGAATATTCCAGCAGTTTTCCCTCGGCCAACAATAATTTTTTTGCCTGGGTTCCTTTATCTTGATACAGGATTTTACCACTCGCGCGATCCAGACCGGCTCTGTCGCCGACGGCTCTGCCGGCTACCAGCACTTCACCAAGTCCGTAAATAGCATGAACAGTCATGTCCCGCCTGCCGTCTTCTTCAGAGCTGGTGTAGACGATACCGCTGACAGCGGCATCCACCATGGCAAGTACCAGTACACCCATGGAGGCCTCTTCATCGGCCAGTCCCAGGGTAATCCTGTAGAAAAGGGCTTCCGGTGCGTATTTTGAGGCAAGCACCTTGAGGTAGGCGGCAAGGATTGTTTTCCGGGTCGCCCCTAGTTCGGTGTGGTACTGACCGGCAAAGGAATGTTCACTGTCCTCACTGACTGCTGACGACCTGACTGCAGTTAAAATGGCAGCGCCCTGTTTTTTCTCCATTGCCTCGTAGGAATCTTCAATAGCCGCACTCACTTCCGGCGGAATGGTTGCCGAAAGAATCAAATTTTTAAGCCTTCTGGACGACTCTTCCAGACCCCGGGTATCTTCAAGGTCGATTTCAGCGAGGATTGCATCCAGTGACGGGCGCAGGTTGTTGAACTCCAGCAGGCGATGAAACGAACTGGTGCTGATGACAAAGCCCGCCGGCACAGGTGCCTGGAGTTCTTCATGCAATCTTGCCAGATTATAGGCCTTATTTCCGCTTACGCTGCTATCTGTTATGGATTTAAAATCAAGGGTGTACGGTTCGGACAGGGGTTGTTCCGGAGGGGCAAGCAGAAAACGGACATAAAAGTCCAGTTTTCTATGATATTGCATAAGCGTTGTCGCGTCACCGGGCTGGAGAACGGCAAGGCTTGAAATCATGGAGCGGACAGCGTTGGAAAATCTGGCAAACAGTTCACGGACCCCTGCCATGTCTATCCGTTTACCCTCATGATAGAGGATCTCAAGTTCAGCCATCAGATCATGGGCCAGTGCATCCTCTTTGAGGAGATCTTTGAAGGCATCATAGGTCTGGCGATGAATGGTATCAGGCGAGAAGAGTTGATAGGTCCAACGCTTAAACAGGGTATGAATCAGCATGAATCACTCCGGAAAAATCTATAAAAATCAACAAAATTGATAAAGGAGAGTTAATGACTGAAATGGTCAAACCCAAGAAATTCAACCGGGACTTCCTTACCATATTTTTGCAAATCGGTCGGCACGAGCATCACTCCCCTGCCGTTTATCATTTTACCGACAGGATACAGGAGTTCTCCGGATATTGCCATCACTTCCTGCAATTTTTTTGTTGCATGCGGAGGCGCGGTAAATAAAAGCTCATAATCCTCACCACCACCGATCATCAACCGGAGCATCTCCTGATCAACGGGATTTTCAGCAGTACAACCATGATCAAGCAGAGCTGCCGCCTCCCGCAGGGCTGGATCAAACGGCAGTTGTTTTTGATAAATGACCGCGCCCAGGCAACTCTCTTTGCAGATATGGGCAAGGTCTGTTGCCAGGCCGTCCGACAAATCCATCATACTATTGACAACACCGGTGGCGGCAAGCTTTTGTCCCAGCTCGACCCTGGCCCGTGGATCAAGGTGAGCCCGGTAGAAGCCGGCAAATACATCTCTGTCGCTAAATCCGCGCTTCAACAGTTCAAGCCCCGCCGCAGCTCGTCCCAGGGGTCCGCTGACATAAATAATATCCCCTGCCCTGGCACCATGACGATATAAAACCTGCTCTGCCACCATTTCTCCAACCACCGTCAGGCTCATCGTTATTGCCGCAGGACTTGCAACCGTATCGCCGCCGATAAGGGTACATCCATAGTGGGTACATCCCTCTGTGACACCATCACAAAGCTGCAATGCCCAGTCATCGTCAAACCCCGGCGGCAGGGCAAGTGAAAAGAGAACAAATTGGGGCGCTCCACCCATTGCCGCAATATCACTGACATTAACACTGACGGATTTTCTGCCTAACATGACCGCTGGATGCCAGGCAGGCTCAAAATGAACGGATTCAATCAGGGTATCCATGGTATAGAGCAGTGCCGTATCATCATCTTTACGCGTAACCGCGCAATCATCACCTATTCCATATACCAGCAGAGGATTGTCCGCGTGAACCGCCTTGTTGCTGATTGCCTCAATCAATTCCCGTTCCTTCATGGGCTGCAAAACTCCTTCGGATAGTGTTGCGGGAGATA
>JALSNT010000263.1 GCA_026986885.1 Desulfobulbaceae bacterium | reverse complement strand
ATCCTCGACGATATCCAGCAAAGCTTCTGCAAGGTTATCATTGATGACCACGAAATTTCCGGCCATTTCTGCGGCTATAAGACGGTCCGCTGCGTTCCCGTCATGCTTCTGAAGGGCTTCAAGAAATCGAGTGTCAGCTGTTTTGGGCCAATCCCAGGGCGGTGTGTCGTAAAGTTGTCGTAGTTCTGACATGTTACCTCCACATGCACTTGTAATTGTTCCGCTGTTTAAATAACCCCGGCCATGTTGCCGTGGCCAAAGCGATAAAATTTTTTGTTCTTACCTGTTTTTCCGAAAATCAGAAGTCGGAAACCAGAGGACAGAAGACAGAGTTAGTTTCTGCCTGTGGCATTATAACTGCGAAGCGGTGTTATACAGGTCCGTGACTATGCAAACTTCCAGCACACACCTGAATAGTTACAGAAAAATAATTATTACACAATTTTACTGAATAAAAACAGAAAAAACCGGGAGATCCGTCGGGAAACAAAAAAGCTTTCCCGCCTTCACCGGCAACAGATATAGTATGAGGAAGGAAAGGACGCAAGGCTGCGAGCCTGCGAACAACCGCAAAACATGACACGCCTTTCCATATTCGGATGGCATGGGACAGTGATGCTTGACAAAGCATGTAAATTTGAGTTGTGACCTGGGTCCTGGGCACCCCTGGATGAACAACTGGCGGAGGGACAGGGATTCGAACCCTGGGTGGGCGTAAACCCACAACGGTTTTCGAGACCGTCCCGTTCAGCCGCTCCGGCATCCCTCCGTGGGGTTTACAAGTACCTTTATTTTAGCGTCACGTCAAGATGAAGCGCTCTCCGGTTGACATTGGGCAAAGGTTTTTGTACCGTCGGATTTTGAGAAAAATTCAGGGAGATAGCCCATGAAAAACAGAGTAAAAAATATTTCCGTTCTGCTGGTGTTGTCCGCGCTGCTGCTGTCGGCGGGCTGTGCCGGGATCGGCAGGCATGTGGAAGAGCCGGAAGTAACCCTGGCCGACATGCAGGTGGTGGAGATGCGACCGCTGGAGGCCGTGTTTCAGATTGCGCTGCGGGTGATGAATCCCAATGATTTCGGGTTGGACATTCGCGGTGTTCGCTGTGATCTCAAGATCGACGGCCGGCATTTTGCCACCGGTGTCGGTGACCGGAAGAGCGAAATTCCAGCCTACGGTACCGGGCTTGTGCCGGTCAAGGTGTATGCGTCAACTTTAAAGATGTTTTCCTCGGTGCTGGCCATGGTCCAGGGCATGAACGGTCAACAGAATACTCTGCAACCGATTCGCTATGAACTGAGCGGTACCATCAGGATGGGCGGCGGCATAAACCGGACCGTACCCTTTCACAGTAAGGGAGAACTGGCGTTGAACCGGTAATTGCAGGAGAAAAGACAGCCAACCAATTTCAGGGATAACATCGCTCCTGCTTTCAGTGTCGGGCTTGTCTCAATGGTCGGTTACGGCATGGATTGTCTGCGCCTGACCATTCCAGCGCTGGTATCCCCTGCAGTTAGCTGGATGGTCGACAACTCCACTCGGGCATGACCTGCTTTTTTGAAAAGCAAAGGAAACTTTTGTGGCATAATTGTCGGCAGGACGGAGAGTTGTGTGGCACAATATCATTAAAAATGCTTGACAAAATGTATATAAAATGCAATAGAAGCATCCATAGATTGGCCGGAATAGAAAAAGCCTTGACATTTATCCGGCAATGTCGATATTATATACATGGTTGGGAGAGCTGCATTTTAAGCGGTTTGTTGAGTTTGACTCACCCAGCACATAAACGGTCGGGAGAGCAGCATTTAGCAGTTCGCTGGAGTCATTTCCACCTGGCTATGCAAGCGTAACCCCAAGTCGGATTTTCGACTTGGGGTTTTTTATTTTAAATTGCATGAGGGAAGAAAATGTACATTCTGTATATTGATGATTCCGGTTCAATTTCTAATCCTAACGAAGAATATTTTGTGCTTGGTGGCATCTGCGTGCCTGAACGCTCAATAAGTTGGCTCACACGGCAACTTGATGAACTTGCAGAAACATTAGATTCTGCAAACCCAAACCAAATAGAATTTCATGCCTCCGAAATATTTGGAGGTAGAAAACCCCCATGGAGCCAATTTAAAAATAAAAGTAAACGTATTGATATTATAAAAAAATCTCTTGATGCACTTAAGTATGCAAATAGTGATACTGTTGCTTTTGCTTGTGCCGTACACAAAGCATCATATCCAAATCATGATCCCATGAAAATAGCATTTGAAGATCTATGTAGCAGGTTCGATATGTATTTAAATAGGATTTACCATGAGGCAAAGCCACAATATTCACACAAAGGCATCATTGTTTTTGACAAAAACGCATATGAGAACAGTTTGCAAAGCTTATTGATAGAATTCAGACAACAAGGAACAAGATGGCGTGATGTAAAAAATATCAGGGAAGTTCCATTTTTTGTTGATTCAAAAGCATCAAGGCTTATTCAACTTGCTGACCACATAGCATATTCCGTTTTTCGGCGATACAACGCTGGAGATATAACATATTTTAATTGCATCGAAGATCGATTTGATAATTACCAGGGAGTAGTCCATGGTTTATCCCATAAACAACTTAGTAACCCAAATTGTACTTGTCCTGCATGTATAACCAGGAGAAACCACACAACAGTGCAATCAACCTGACCGCAAAACTCGGCGATTTTTGAAGCCAGTTGCCCATCCATAGGTTTCATAAAGTCTGTGCCTATCATTTTTGCGACAGGTTATCGCGGTCGTTATTTAAAGATTTTTTGCCCCGAATGTGTCGCAGGTATTGATATCGCCGGAGGCAAAACCCTGCTTAAACCAGCGCACCCGCTGGGCCGAGGTGCCGTGGGTAAATGAATCCGGCGTCACGTAGCCGCGTGCCTGTTTCTGTAGTCGGTCGTCACCGATATGGCTGGCCGCATTCAGGGCTTCTTCGATGTCGCCCGGTTCCAGGATATTACGCATCTTGTTGTCCCTGTTTGCCCAGACCCCGGCAAAGCAGTCGGCCTGCAGTTCCAGGCGGACGGAAACCTTGTTGTACTGTTTTTTTGAGAGCTTGCGTCGCAGTGCATCCACCTGT
>JALSNT010000262.1 GCA_026986885.1 Desulfobulbaceae bacterium | reverse complement strand
ATGGACTGCTCCGTAAGCGGAGACGTGTTTCTGTTAAAAGCGGGACCATGAAGGGTATTTTTAATTATGCCGGTTATCTGCCCGACGGCAAAGCATTTGTAATTCTGCTCAACCAGCGGAAAAACACCCGGGCAACCGTACTGGCCCGAATTCGACGGGGAAGATACCCTCACCTTGCAGTCAGGAGAAACCAATGAAAAATTTTCTGTTTATCTGCCTGGTTTTCTGTCTGGCGGCGCAACCCCTTTTTGCCGGAGAACGCGTATCCATGCGCGCCTCTGACGGCCATCCCCTGGTCGGCACCCTGAGCAGACCCGAAGGGTATAAGGCGTTGCATGCCGGTGTGGTTCTGCTGCCTATGTATCGGCACACCAGGGAAAGCTGGCAGCCGCTGGTGCAGGTCTTGAACCGGGCTGGGTTTACTACCCTTGCAATGGATATGCGGGGCCATGGTGAGAGTCGCTATGATGCAAACGGAGGCGATGACGAAAGGCGTGTTCTTGATCGTGATTCCACTCTTTTTAATGCCATGTATCTTGACGCCGCCGCGGCAACCGCCTGGCTTGGAAAGAATTTGTCTATAAAAGCGGAACGAATCGCACTGGTCGGCGCAAGTGTCGGTTGCAGCGTTGCCCTGCAGGCAGTGGCAACCGGATCGGTTAGGGCCTATGCTGTGGTGGTGATGACCCCGGGCAGCAATTATCTTGGTGTTCCAACCATGGAACAGATAACATCCTGGCCGGGAACACCGTTATTGATCCTCTCCAGTGAGGAGGAAAAAGAGCGGGGCGCTGAACAAATTTATGCGGCTCTATTGGGAAAAGGGGCGCAGTTACGACTTTTTCAACAGACCTCAATCCACGGAACCAACATGTTCGGCAGGGTTGTCGGAGTAGAGGAGTTGATCAGTACCTGGCTGCACCAGAATCTTAAAAAGTAAAATCCTAACCTGAATAGGTTTCTTTAACCCGTCAAAGTTTTCTGCATTGGCCTGGGGGGCGGAAATCATCTGGATCACCCCTGGCAAAGGCGATGGGCGTCTGGTTCATGTATTGGTATCGTTTAAGAAATCACGAATTTGTTCCTCACTTAAAAAAACACCGGACAGCCGTTTGTCACCAAGCTGCAGGGTAGGAATCATGGTAATACCCTCCTTAACCGCCGTCAGGGGATGGGCCAGGATGTCCACCTTGTTCACCTGAAAATTATTCATTTCCCGTTGTAATCTGCTCAGCACCCGGCCGACCATCATGCAGCGAGGTCAGAGGCTGGATTTATAAAAGGTTATCGTCCTGTTCTCTTTTGTCATCGTGTTTGCTCCCTGTGGTTTGGCGTTGCTGTTTTGTTTATTTATAACACTTTGATTTTCTGATAAAAAGTATTTTATTTAGAAATTATGAAAAGTCATTGACTTGGATGAGAAAAGCAGCTACATCAAAGGCGGGTATTTAATTTTTTTCCATGCCGCCACCAACCAGAATCATGCGAAACAATAAACGGATTACGGTTATTACCGATCCAAAATATCAGCTCCATGATACCGGTGGCGGTGAGCATCCAGAAGTTCCTGAACGTCTGCAGGTCATCATGGACAGGTTGACCGGCGGCTGCCTGACAAAACTGGTGAATATCGTTTCGCCCAGACCGGCAACACGCAGCGAACTCATGGCCTTTCATCCTGAATCCTGGTTGTTTCGTTTTGAAGAGGCCGTGCTTTCCGGCCGCACCTACATTGATCATCCCGACAATCAGATCGGCTATGAATCCTATGACGTTGCCACGCTGTCCGCCGGTGCCGGCCTGGTCGGCATTGACCATGTTGAACAGGATAACGGCCCAGGGCGGAAAGTTGTTTTCTGTGTCACCAGGCCACCGGGCCATCATGCCGAGCCGACCCGTCCTTTTGGATTTTGTTTTTTTAATAATTGTGTCATCGCCGTCAGGTACTGGCAACAGAAATACCAACGTCGGCGGATCTGTGTGCTGGATTTTGATGCCCATCACGGCAACGGCATTCAGACCGCCTTTGAAGAGGACGGCGAGGTCCTCTATATCTCCCTTCATGAACATCCCAGTTTCAGCTACCCGGGCACCGGCTGGGCTGAAGAACACGGCCTTGGTCCCGGCAAGGGAAAAATTTTAAACATTCCCCTTGCGCCCGGCAGCTCCGATGGAGCTGTTCTTGATGCCCTGGATGGGCCGGTGCGGACATTGCTTGAACAGTTCGTACCCGAGGCCTTTGTCATTGCTGCCGGTTTTGACGCGCACCTGCTTGATGATATGTCCGGACTTGCCTATTCCAGTGAACTTTACGAAAAAATCGGCAGCCGCCTGGAACTCTGGAGCCAAGAGTACTGTGAGGGTCGACTGGTGTCCATCCTGGAAGGCGGCTATCATCTGCCGGTACTTGCCGACTGTGTGGAAAATTACCTCTCCGGTCTGCTCCATATAGAACCTTGAACCTTCAACCCTGAACCCTGTACCTTCAACCCTGAACCTTCAACCCTGAACCCTGAACCTTTAACCCTGAACCCTGAACCTTCAACCCTGAACCCTGAACCTTTAACCCTGAACCTTCAACCCTGAACCGTCGACATGTTTATTCAATACTCCATGACAACCGATCCTGTCACCATCGGTCCGGACCTGCCGGTTACCGAGACCGCCGCCATGCTCAGCCGGGAAAAATTTCGTCATTTGCCTGTTGTCGATAAGGACGGTAAACTGTTAGGCATGGTGACCGATCGCGACCTTCGCTCTGCCTGTCCTTCCTCAATGTTGAATACGAAAGAGCGAGAGCGGGTATTGGAAAAGGTCAAAGACATAACGATACGACAAATTATGTCCACGGATTTCGTGGTACTGCAACCGACGGCAACTCTGGATGATGCTCTTCTGCTCTTTAAAACCCGCAGTATCGGTGCCTTGCCTGTTGTTGACGATAAGAACACGGTCGTGGGTATATTTTCGCTCAACGATATGATGGCCGCTTATCGCCGTCTTTTCGGCCTTGGAGAAAAGGGTTCGGTGCTGGTGGCCATTGAAGATTGTGGTGAACAGGCGGAGCTCGGTACGCTTGTCAATGCCCTGGAAAAAGAAAACGTCTTCTTTA
>JALSNT010000261.1 GCA_026986885.1 Desulfobulbaceae bacterium | reverse complement strand
CGCCCCGGAGGACCGCCACCTTGCCTCGTACCAGCTTGAAAAAATCCTTGTCCTTGTTTCCTTCCTGGATAATGGTGTCTCCTTCCTGGTATTCTTCGACATCCGGATTCACCAGATAGGCGGGCAGGCTGTCTTCATGGACAACCGTACGCCGCAGGACTTCTTCCAGGCTGGTTACTCCTTCCCGTGCTTTTTGCAGGGCAGCCTGGCGCAGAGTATACATGCCCTCCTGAACGGCAACCTTCCGCAGTTGTTCTTCGGACACCTCTGCCTGAATGGCCTTGGCAACCTCGTCGGTGACCTCCATAAGTTCAAAAAAACCGACCCGTCCCCTGTATCCCAGACCATTGCATTCGGAACATCCCTTTGCCTTGTACAGCTTGAGGTCATCAATTTCCTCTTCTTTGAAGCCGGCTGCTAAGAGTTCTTTTTTATCATAGTCGGCTGGTTGCCGGCATTTGGGGCAAAGTCTCCGGCCCAGGCGCTGGGAAAGGACCATGGTCAGGGAGGATGCCAGCAGGTAAGGTGGAATGCCTATATCCACCATACGTCCGACCGTGGACGGGGAATCATTGGTATGGAGAGTTGAAAAAACAAGATGCCCGGTCATTGCCGCTTTCATGGCAATTTCTGCAGTGTCGATATCACGGATTTCACCGACCATAATGATGTCGGGATCCTGACGGAGAAAGGCCTTAAGCGCGGCGGCAAAGGTCATTCCTACTTCGGTATTGACGTTGACCTGGTTGATACCCTTGAAGTTAAATTCAACCGGATCCTCGGCAGTCAGAATTTTAATATCCTCACTGTTGAGTGAATTAAGGGCTGAATAAAGCGTCACCGTTTTACCGGACCCGGTGGGCCCGGTAACCAGCAGCAGTCCTTGGGGGCGGTTAAGACAACGTTTCAGGGTATTAAAGGTCTTCTGCTCAAATCCGAGCTTGGTGAGATCAACGTTAAGTGAACTCTTGTCAAGGATACGCAGAACAATTCCCTCCCCGTGCAGCAGGGGCAGGGTGGAAACCCGAAAGTCAACGGCCCGGTTGCGGCCCAGCCGCATTTTGATACGACCGTCCTGGGGTACCCGCCGCTCTGTAATGTTGAGGTCTGCAAGAATCTTGACCCGGGCGATGAGGGCGTTTTTAATGGTCAAGGGCAGGTTCATGGATTTGAACAGGGCACCGTCCTTACGGTAGCGGACCTGCATGGTTTTTTCAAAGGGTTCAATGTGGATGTCACTGACTCCCTCCTGGACAGCCTTGACCAGGATACCGTTAACCAGTTTGATGATCGGGGCATCGGAGGCGGAAAATTGATCGAACCCGCCCTCGTCATCAGTGTCTGTTTCAATCTCGAAATCTTCGGCCGCATCGGAGACCAGGGCGCCGAAGTCTTCGACCTGGGTTATCTCCTCATCTTCCAGTACCTCTTCTCCCTTGACGGCAAAAAACTCCTGGTACTCCTCCTCACTTATTTTGTAATATTTTTTATAGGCATCAATAATGTCTTTGGCCGTGGAGACACAGACATTGAGCTCCATGTTGATCGTGTCCTGCAGCTCTTCGACTTCAATATGGTCGGTGGGCTCGGCCATGGTAACCTGAAGGGTGTTACCGGCACAGCGCAGGGGAAAGGCAAGAAATCGTTTTGCCAGCTCATAGGGGAGCAGCTCAAGGGCATCGGGACTTGGTGGTTCCTCTTCAATGGATACCAGGGTGTAGTTGTGCATCCTGGAGAGAAAATTGGCAATGGTGTCCCGCTCAAGAGTGCCGTTTTCCAGGAGAATGCGTCCCAACCGTTCACCGGTTTTACGATGAATTTTTTTGGCATCTTCAAACTGGTTGGCAGTAATATAACCGGCTTTTTGTAAAAGCTCGCCGATTTTGAATTTTCCGGCGCCGGACTGGTCTTTTACCGTCCGCTTTCGGGAGGTTCTCCGCCCTGTATTTTTTTTTGCAGCGGTTGTTCTGGCCATGAGAAATAAGGATGAATTTCCGGGTTAACTGCCTGCTGTGAGTACGCTATAGAAGTATGATACTACAAAAAAGAAACAGGGTCAAAAGCGGAGATAACTTTTGACCCGGTTTGCTGAAAAAAACCTTTTAAACAGATTAAACGGTTTAAGCGGTTTTCCTGTTTAGAATACACCTTTGACTTTTCCGGTTTCCACGTCAACATCGATCCGGCGATAGGCGGGATCAGAGGCCGTTCCCGGCATCAGGCTGATGGCACCGGCCACCGGCACGACAAAACCAGCACCTTTGTAGGTGAGGATATCGCGAATGGGCAGGGTCCAACCCCTGGGTACCCCTTTCAGTTTGGGGTCATGGGAAAGGGAGAGGTGGGTCTTCACCATGCAGGTGGTCATCTCCTTCATTTCCGGATCGGCCTCAATGCGTTTCAGTTTGGCAGCAGCTTCCGGCGAGTAGCTGACGCCGTCCCCACCGTACACCTCTTTAACGATCAGTTCAATCCGCTCGGAAAGCGGAGTGTCCAGGTCATAGAGGAACTTGAAATCATTAGGTTCTTCGCAGGCATCCACAACCGCATCGGCGAACTCGAGAGCGCCGTCGCCGCCATATTCCCAGTGCCGCGACAGAGCCACTCGCGCACCGGCGGACTCGGACAGGCGACGGACGGCGGCGATTTCATTGTCGGTATCCGTGTAAAAGGCGTTGATGCAGACTACCGGGTTGATACCGGCTTTTTTGACGGTTTCGATGTGATGGATAAGGTTGGCGCAACCCTTTTCAACCCAGCCCACATTTTCACCCTCATATTCTTTGGGCATGGGCTTGCCGGGAACGGGAATCGGGGCGCCGCCATGACATTTAAGTGCCCTGATGGTAGCAACAATGACGGCACAGTTTGGCTTCAGGCCGGAGTAACGGCATTTGAGGTTCCAGAATTTTTCAAAGCCGATGTCGGCGCCGAAACCTGATTCGGTGATGTTGTAATCGGCAAGTTTCAGGGCGACCCGGTCGGCGATAACCGAGGATTGGCCGATGGCAATATTGGCAAACGGACCGGCATGGACGATAACCGGTTGGCCCTCCAGGGTCTGCATCATGTTGGGATTGACGGCATCAACCATCCAGGCGGTCATGGCACC
>JALSNT010000260.1 GCA_026986885.1 Desulfobulbaceae bacterium | reverse complement strand
ATATCAGGCATACCCGATAACATCCCCGAATACGGAAATATCTATCCCGTAAGCAGAGGCCGCCATTTTCCATTTACTGTCATTATCGGTATGAAAGAGAATCTCTTTGCCTGCCGGCACTGTCAGCCAGCCGTTATCCATAAGCTCTGTTTCCAGCTGGCCCGGACCCCAACCCGCATAACCAAGCAAAAACAGATAGTCATCCGGTCCTGTGCCGTCGGCAATTTTTTCAAGAAGCCGCATGTCCCGGGAAAGAAAAATATCATCGGCCACATCAAGAGAGGCAAGCCCCGCCTTGTCGGAGGTGTATAAAATAAAACCGGAATCCATACCCACAGGCCCGCCGATATATACCGGCGGCAGAGAGCCTTCGGGAATCGGAAGACCTGCGCCATGGAAGACATCCAGCAGGGTTATATCCCGGCTTGGATTATTGATGACCAACCCCATTGCCCCGTCATCATTGTGGGCACACAGATAAATCACCTGTTCCTGAAACCTGGGATCAGGCATCTGTCGTGTTGATATGAGAAACTGCCCCTGTAAACTGTCCATAAGCCACGCCTCATCCTTCATTATCCGTCCCGGCCATTGCCCAACTGTTTAAACCGGCAGGGGTTGCCATGATGCTTAACATTAACAGTAAAGAATATATTTTTAATTTAAGGCTATTAATACAAATTACTTAAATCTGAAACAATACTGAAAATACCTGTTATGCAGTGTAGCGTACCCGCGATCGGCATGGACGGTCCTGTCAAGGAATTATTCACCTTTGCGTTTTTTCTTCAGTCTATTTTCTCTCTATATTATTTCTATATTTTTCTTGGTACATAGTATAAGATCAGCAGCCTGAGATGTCCATAAACGAATGACTGTTTCCACATTACGTTTCCATATTAGATGAGGATATACCATGACGACCACACCCCTGCAGACCCCTTCTGCGAATTTGAAAAACGCCATTACCTGGATCGGTGAAGTTATGCGGAAACACCCGGACAAACAACGAAAAGCAGTTCTCCAGGAAGCAGAACTGCGCTTTGACCTTACGCCGGCGGAATGTGAATTTCTCAACAACAACTTCAGTGATATTGCCGCCGGTCAATGCCGCAGCTGAGGATATATAGACCGACCTGAAACAATGACCTACTCCTCCTTCCATATGGGCAGGGTTACGGTTACCACTGTTCCCCGACCGGGGCTACTGTGTATTTCAATGGTGCCGCCGTGTTCATTGACGATTTTTTGTGACAACGCCAGTCCCACGCCGGTGCCGCCTTTTTTGGTTGTAAAATACGGAAAAAAGACCTGACTGACAGTATCCTTTTCCATGCCGATGCCGCTGTCGGCCACCGAAATGACCACGCTGTCGTCCTCGCTGTTGTTTACGGCCCTGACAACCAGTTCCCCGCCATCCCCCATAGCCTGAACACCGTTGAGCAGGATATTGACAAATACCTGATTGAGACGGTCCTGGTCGGCGGCAAGGGGACAAAGATCATCAGAGGCTTCCAGGACAAAACGAATACCGTCACTGGCCCTGTCGGCGGCAAGCAGCTTGATCTGCCGCTCCAGGAGCTGTCGTATATCGACTTTGGTGAGTTCAAGTGGTGCCGGTCGGGCAAAACTAAGCAGTTCGGAGATGGTTCTGTTTATTCTTTCCACCTCCTGAATCAACAGGGTTGCGGTCTCGTGTTCATTGCTCTTTTCGGCAAACTTTCTCTGGAGTAAAAGCGCCAGTCCCTTTACCGAACTTAAGGGATTGCGCACCTCATGGGCAACACCGGCCGCCATCCGACCAACGGCGGCAAGCCGCTCGGTCTCCCGCATTTCTTTTTCAAGATTTTTGAGGGCAGTCATATTGGAAACAAGCAGCACCTCGCCTTCCGGATGTTGTTTGGTATCGGCGATTCTCAGATGGTGACAGCTCAACACTATTTCCCCTTCCGGCATGGCAAGCCGTATCTCGCAGCCACCCTGCTCCTTCTCTACCTTCTTGCACTCCACCTTGCCGGAGAAAAACAGTGCCAGCTCAGCGGGCAGAATATCCTCGGGCTTTTTACCGATGGCCTGGGATGCCGACAGGTTAAGAAGCTGGGAAACAGCATTATTCCAGGTGGTAATCCGTCCCTCGGTATTGGTCGCAATAATGCCCACCGGCAGCTTGGAAATAAGCAGACCGGTAAAGGCCTGAATCTCCTGGAGTGCCTTTCTCGACACCCGGTATCCCTGAACGGCAGCCAGGGAAAGCCAGCCACCGATACCGACCAGCAGCATGGCCAGGGAAAGCATGAACACCTGAAATCGCAATCTATCAAGTGCCTTATCGTAACTCTTCATATCAAGGCCGATAATCAGATAATATTCATCAGGTGCGGTAAGCAGACTTTCCAGGGCAAAGGGCAGGGTAAAACGCTTATGCAGCTCCTGCATGGAAAGGGGAATACCGGGTAAAACAGGTTGAAATGGGGTGTAGGCACGAATCACTTCAAGAAAGCGCCCTTGTTTTTTCTGAGGAATAACCGTGTATACATAGCGGCCCTGCATGGTTCTCCGGGCAAGATCAACGGGTAACTTCAAAGAAAAGCGCGTGCCGCATTTTTCAGGAATACTGTGGGCCAATATTTTACCCTTGCCGTTGATAACGGCAATAAAGGAGAGATCAGGATCATCGGAAAGATGGTTGATTATCCGTTGCACATGGGCCTGCCAGGGATCAGGTTTCCAGATGCCGTGCTGCAGGTCGGAGATATAGGAAGCCTTGGCCCCGGAACTGATAAAACGATTCAGCGTTGCCGCCTTTTGCAGCATGGCATTGGTCATTAACCGTTTTTCCCGGCTGATGTTGCTGACGGCAAAAGTCACGACAATCAATACCAGCAGGCCGGTTGCCGCAGCAAGAAGCCAGGGGGACACATATATAAATTTAGGACGGGGCAGCCATTTCATGGGGACATTACAACCATCTTTCTCCTTAACTTAAAGCTCTACATCATATTTTCCGGGTCCACATCTATTGTCATGCGAACGGATCCTGGACAGCAAGAGGCCTTGTCGGCCAATACCTTTTGCAAAAGATCATGCACGGCCGCCGTTTGCCGGCCCTTGATCA
>JALSNT010000259.1 GCA_026986885.1 Desulfobulbaceae bacterium | reverse complement strand
AGGCATCAAGGTAGGAGTTCAGTAACTGGGCCTGATCATAGAGCATCTTTTCAAAATGCGGTATCCGCCACTGACCGTCAACGGAGTAGCGATGAAAACCACCACCTAATTGATCATACATCCCGCCTTTGGCCATGGCCGCCAGGGTGGCAAGAGTCATGTTAAGGGCATGTTTATTACCGGTTTTGTAATAATAACTCAGAAGAAAATTAAAGACCGCCGGCCGGGGAAACTTCGGCGCCCCGCCAAATCCCCCATGGGCGGCATCATACTCACCGGCCAGCGCCGAAAAAGCGCGGTCATCAACATCATCCTTAATCATTGTTGACGATTTTTCAGGCTGTACCTCAAGTGACCTGATCAAACCAGCGGCGGAACTTGCCAGTTCATCCAGCCTTTCCTGCCACGCCTTATGAACGGCTTCGATTATTTCAGGAAATCCCGGCCGACCATACATACCGGTTGCCGGAATATAGGTGGCGGCGTAAAAAGGGTTGCCGTCGGGGAAGAGAAAAACCGACATCGGCCAGCCGCCGGAACCGTTCATGGCCATTGTTGCGGCCATATACATCTGATCCACGTCCGGCTGTTCTTCACGATCCACCTTGATACAGATAAAATACTTGTTTAACAGGGCGGCAATTTCCTTATTTTCAAAGGATTCATGGGCCATCACATGGCACCAGTGGCAGGTGGAATAACCAATGGATAGAAAAATCGGTTTATCCTCTTTTTTTGCCCTGACAAATGGTTCATCTCCCCAGGGATACCAGTCCACCGGATTAAATGCATGCTGCAGCAGATATGGACTTTTTTCATTGATCAAATGATTTGCTTTTTCTCCCATGGCACGTCTCCTTTGTACCTGCTGCGCAGTTGGTCCATGAACAGCTTTTGAAAATAACTGGGGTGGAAACAGAATACTCATTCCAATAATTACGATAAAACTCTTCAACAAATATCGCATGAATTCGCCTCACAAGAAATATACATAGACTACACAGTGGGACATGGACGGGCAAAAGTCAACCTTTGAAAATATCGATCATGAGAAAACGGTTTTCGTTTACCTGAATTGAGTATTTCACGCTTCCGGAGTCTGCATACAGCAAAGCTTCCCGGCAACATTTTATTAAAAAAACATTTTGTAATCATGTGTCTTTTTTCATTTACAGATGAGGGAAATGCTTAATTTAGGTCTTCTGTCCGAGCCGGGATGGAAACAACAACCGGCGGCAAGGAAGTCCTCGCTGTCAATTTTAAAAAAGTGGATTTATATCAATAGATTATAGACCAAATCGGTTGCAGGCCCTGTCTCTATATCACCACAGTCTAATTTTCCGAAAATACAAGGAGTTAAAAAATATGGAAACATATGTGTATTCTTTCAAAGACAAAAGATGGGAGATAAAAAACATTCCGGGCTGACATTTTGTTTCTTTTATCCGCCGTTAAAAACATTTATCCCTTTGGAAGGCATAACGCAAATATGGATTATTTAATTGTCTTTTCAATGAGATATTAAATAACAGCCAAGGAAAGAGCAGGTTGGAAGCAGTTGCGGAAACAAAGGGGACGGCAAAACTGGCACAGTAGCTGCTAAGTAGGTGGCAAGTGTTGGAAATAATATTCTATTTAATTCTTAATTGGAGGAAGAAATGAAAAAATTAATTCTTGCAACCATTGCCTGTTCTTTTATCGCGGCCCCTGCCTTTGCTGCTGATTTTGCTGCCGAGCAGGCCAAATCACTTGGCAATATCATCGCCAAAATGGAGCAGGTGAAAAATGATCCGGCCCAGATGGATGCTCTGACAGCTCAGAGAAACTGCATTGAAAAGGCTACAAAGGTCGAAGATCTTCAGGCATGCATGGATAAGGCCAAGGGTGAAGATAAAAAAGCTGAAAAGAAGTAATCAGCAAAAAAATATACACACCACAAAGCTGACAACCCGTGGAATCCCTGCAGCAACATAACGGCCTGCAGGGAGATATTCAGACTGCATCAGCGTCCAACCAGGTGACGTTTAATCATACAGTTTAATGTCACGACCTGAAGATTTATTGTCCTGCAAAATGAAATCAGCTGGATCAGAGAAAAAACCTCGGTCCCGGCTGATTGCACATGAACATGACAAAAAATTCTGAAACCACGAGTTGTCAACCTTCCAAATTTATACCACCGGACAGGGCAGCACTACTCATGCCCCAAGGCAGGCGAAGCAATCGCCTGCCTTGATCAACAGGTGGCAGACCTCTCCCGGCCGCCTGTTGATTGTCGATTCCCCTCCCCCCCGGTTTCTACCTGATTTTTTTCATATCTGCGCCGATCAAGTAGGGCTGACATCCCTATTTTGTTTCAATCCACACCCCATGAGGGGAAAGATTGATTTTTCCAGTAAAAAGGCCTATATTTTATTCCAGGCATGCGTGACACGGTGATATTCTCCCGGCCGTGACACCACTTCCCGGTGGGCGTATCATGCGGGGTTCCCGGATCATCCCGGAGGGGAGGCCCCGCCGCATGCCTTTTTTTTCCTGTATACGACAGTCCCTGTCTTTTCCGCCGGGCAACATCCTTTGCATTTGTTTTCCAGTTCCAATCCACGCCCCCGTAAAGGGCGACTTGCTTTTTACACGGAAATGATTTATTTGTCAGGGATCAGGGATACGTGTTGCGGGGGGGCCACCCTGTCGGAAGCGCACGTAAGCCGGTTGGTGAGCCCGACCGGTCATTTCCCTGGATAAAGCAATTGCCGTTCCGCATAATCAAGTTTATACTTGATCCCATTCATCGGTTTCAATCCACGCCCCCGCATGGGGGGCGACATGGTAAAAGATGACACAAGATATAGGTAGAAAGTTTCAATCCACGCCCCCGCATGGGGGGCGACGTGCCGGGATGCGGACGATTGCTTTCTGTGAGATAGTTTCAATCCACGCCCCCGCATGGGGGGCGACATCGCCAGGGGTGAGGCGCAGCGGAAAGAGACGGTTTCAATCCACGCCCCCGCATGGGGGGCGACCGGGAGCGGGAGCGGTTTTTATCGTTGGCGGCTAAGTTTCAATCCACGCCCCCGCATGGGGGGCGACCCCGCCGTGGCCGCTCCGCCGACCGGGTAGACC
>JALSNT010000258.1 GCA_026986885.1 Desulfobulbaceae bacterium | reverse complement strand
ATCCGCAACCGCGCTCTGAATGAGAAGATATTTACCCCCTTTGCACCGGTTGACCTGCAGAGCCGGGACAACCGGCTAACCGTGCGTTCACCTTTTCTTTCGCCTGATCTGCCGCGGACAAAGGATGGTTTTTTTATATCAGCCGACCGGGTGGAAATGCGTTCGGGAGGATTTCTGCCCATGGGGCGGACAGATACCATCGCCAAGGTGGGCGGCAAACGGGTGGACCTGGAAGAAATCCGGGAACAGATTTGCCGGATCACCGGGATGGAAGAGTGTGTGGTTCTGTCGCTGACCGATCCGGGTGGTCGCGGCGAAGTGATCGGCGCCCTGATCCAGGGAACAGCTGATCTCAAAAAGGTGAAAGCCATGCTCACCGACCGGCTGGAACCCCATGCCCGGCCGAAAATATTACGGCACACCGACCGGATACCAATCCGGGCCAACGGCAAATACGACCGGCCCGCCATCCTGAAACTGCTGCAACAATGAGCGAAATACGGCATGCCCTGGCCGCCGGTTACGCGAGCATGGCCGCCTGGTCCGAACTGATCGACCGGATCAATGTATTCCCCGTGGCCGACGGCGACACCGGCGCCAACCTGCGTATCAGCCTCAGTCCCCTCCGGCAGACGGACAACAACAAAAATGAAAACAAAAAAGATCTCGCCGAGCAACTGCGACGCGCGGCCATCGGCAACTCCGGCAATATCGCGGCTGCCTTTTTCCTGCCCTTTACCAAAGCAAAACGACCTGAACAATTAGCTGAAATGGCTGCCCTCGGCAGGGACCGGGCCAGAGAGGCCGTGGCCGAACCCCGTCCCGGCGCCATGCTGGATGTCCTTGGCGCCCTCGCGGATGCGTTGGCCCGAAACGAAACAGATTATTCACCTCTGGAAAAAGCAATGCGACAGGCGGTCATCAGCGGCATGGATCTGCTGCCGGCACTAACACAGGCCGGGGTGGTCGATGCCGGAGCGCTGGCCATGTATATCTTTTTTTCCGGTTTTTTTCAAAAAATTACGGGGAAAAAACAGATTCGGATCGAACCGCTCCGCTATTTTTCCGGCCGTCTCTCTCCCCGTGACCATCCTGAATACAGGGAACAGGATCGATTCTGCATCGACGCCACCCTGCGGATAGAGGCCACAGAGAGCAATCTTGCCGAAATCCGGCAATTCGGCGCCAGCGTGGTCGTTCAGCCGCTGGATGACCGGCTGAAGATACACATCCACACCCAAGACCAGCAACAACTCAAAACCCGGCTTGCCGGACTGGGCAAAATCACAAACTGGCGGGAAGAACCCATTGACCGGCAACAGACAGCCCGCCTCAACCAACGCCACCGGCAGGCTCTCCATCTATTGACCGATGCGGCCGGTTCCCTGCCGAAAAATCTTGCCGACCAGTACGGCATCAGCCTGCTCGATTCCTTCATTGTCCATGACCAACAGGCCCGGCCCGAATCCCTGTGCAGGCAGGAGGAGATATACCGGCTCCTGCGCGAGGGCGCCCGGGTATCCACGGCCCAGGCATCTATCTTTGAACAGCAGCAGATTTACGCGGGCATGCTGCAACGGTTTGACCGCTGTCTCTACCTCTGCGTCGGTTCCGCCTTTACCGGCAATTTCAGCACGGTCACGGCCTGGAAAGCAGAACATGACCCGGAAAACCGACTGCACGTGATCGACACCGGCGCCGCCTCGGGCCGCCTGGGCCTGATCGCCCTGCAGGTCGCCCGTTTTGCTGAAAAAAATGATGATCCGCAAAGAATCATCACCTTTGCCGAACAATGCTGCCGCAATACCTGTGAATATATCTGTATTGATACCCTGAAATACCTGGTTGCCGGCGGACGACTTTCAACAACGAGAGGATTTTTCGGCAACCTCATTCACAGCAAACCGATCATCAGCCCCCGGCCCGAAGGCGTACATACGGCAGCCATGCGTCACAGCCGTATGGGTCAGCTCACATTTGTCCTGGAACAGTTGGAAAAAACCGGGAACCCCCCGGTCATCCTCCTTGAGTATTCAGACAACCAGCTCTGGGTGAAGGACGAGGTACTACCCGAAATCAGGCAACTGCGGCCCTCCGCTGAGATCCTGACAGTTCCCCTCTCCCTGACCTCGGGCGTCCACATGGGGCCAGGTAGCTGGGGCGCGACCTGGTCAAGTTAACTGTAGAGCGTGCCTCGGTATTGACAATCGACACACGCGAGTGTATATTGATTGCATACACAATCGCATCAATAAGGAGAAAAACAATGACTGGAGAAATCCGAAAAGCTCCCATCAACATACGTGCATTGCCTTCTCAAAGAGACTTGATTGACAGGGCGGCAACAATAATAAAAAAAAATCGATCTGAATTTATCCTGGAAGCCGCCTGTCGGGAAGCCGAAAATGTTTTGCTTGATCAACGAATTTTTTTCTTGAAAGATGATGATTTTAAAACATTTGAAGAGGCACTGGCCGCTCCCGTCAAAAATAATCCGAACTTACGCAAACTCCTTGCCCGGCAATCTCCATGGGACGATTAACGCAACCGGCGCCCATTACTGCACAACACAACATTGCCGACTTTGATTGTGGTGTTGCTTCGTTGAATGAGTGGCTCCAACGGCGGGCGCTGAAAAATGAAACATCCGGAGCTTCTCGAACTTTTGTGGTCTGTGAGGAGATGGATGTCATTGGTTATTATTCCCTCGCCGTTGGTAGTGTATTGAGGCAACAGGCTCCAGGGAAAATAAAAAGAAACATGCCGGAACCCATACCCGTCATGGTTCTGGGTCGGCTTGGGGTTGATAAAAATCGGCAAAAATCCGGGGTGGGTTCAGGGCTCTTGAAAGATGCGGTACTGCGGACTTTAAATATATCACAACAAGTCGGCATCCGTGCGCTTCTTGTACATGCTTTATCCATGGACGCAAAAAGCTTTTATCTTTGCAACGGCTTTCTTGAATCACCTCTGGATCCAATGACATTAATGCTGAGTTTGAAAGATATCATCACTTAACCCCATTTAACTTAAAGTAGGTCTGGTTGAGTGGAGCGAAACCGGACAATAATGATACCGTACACATTTTGTCCCGATAATTGTCGATTCTCGCGCCCGCAGCAATGCCCCGCAGGGAATCCAGGGAGGTCGGCGGAATCAAAATAAGCATTTTGTCTTTTTCTATGACCGTCAACTTTTGTTGAAGTTTCAGATGAAAATTTTCCCGGACCTGCTTTGGAATAACAACCTGATATGTGCTTGAAATGGTTGCCTGCATTTTTCTCCTCCCGGATGATCGATAAACATATCGTAAGAATTACTCTGCGAGGTGACAAGATGAGAAAAAGAAAATGTAGGTCTGGTTGAGTGGAGCGAAACCGGACAATAATGATACCGCACATTTGTCCGCTTTCGTGGAACTCAAGCAGACCTACTTCTGACCCCCAAAAAAGCAACCGCCAATGGTAAAATACCCTGCGCTCTCCCATATTCACCTTAAGCCAGTGGCACAGAAGTCTGAAGCACAACCGCTGATTTACGCCAATATACAAGTTGGGACAATTGGCTTACCATTTCTGTGAAAACTGCCAATATTTCTCAACTAGTTTTTACCGCTCCAGGTCTTGCTCCCCATTATAATGGTTTCTGGCCAAGCGTGGATAACTTGCGTATCAACGAAAATAATGTCCCCGTCCCGGAACCGGCCACCATGCTGCTGTTCGGCACCGGCCGGGCCGGGCTTGTCGGCATGCGCCGAAAAAAGAGCAAAAGATAATCCTTTTTCAAATAACCCGGTTTATCGGCGGCGTCACCTGCGTGACGCCGCCTTTTTTTATGGATGGATAACCATCGTTGAATATCGGCATACTGTTTCTACACAGGGCGCGGAGCGCCAGCAAAACAGTGACACCGCAGGAGCGGTGTCACAAGACTTTTTGTATTCTCTCGTCCAACCGCTCCGCGGTGGGACGAACCATCCGGCGCTCCGCGCCTCTGTTGCCCTTATGCCAGGGGGCGTGTTCGGGACATCTACGTAGAGCGCAAATCAACGCATCTCCGGCACTTTTTTTATTCTTTTCGCTTTTGACCTTTGTGAAATATCCGGCTTGGTCATCATATCGTCTGCTGTTATAATTCTTTGCCGGCCTCTTCTTTGGCCAGCAGGGCCGCACCGAGGGCGCCTGTCAGTTGCGGCTCATCGGCGACCAGCAGTTTTTGTCCCAGTTTTTGTTCAAGCAGGGCAACCATACACGGATTTTTCGCAACCCCGCCGCTAAACACAATATCCCCCGCAGGACAGATACGGCTGAGCATGGACGCCGCCCTCCGGGTGACACTGGCATGGAGGCCAAGGGCGATCTCATGTCTGTCCTCTCCCCTGGCAATAAGGGTGGTGACTTCGGATTCGGCAAAAACGGTACACATGCTTGAAACAGCAAGTTCCTTTTCGGCACGCAGGGCCTCTCGGCCGAACTGATCAACGGTAAATCCAAGGGCGCCGGCCATGATCTCCAGAAATTTTCCCGTGCCGGCGGCGCAGCGGTCATTCATCTCGAATTTTTTTACCTTGCCGTTGGGGAAAAGTGAAATAGCCTTGGAGTCCTGGCCGCCGATATCCAGGATTGCGCCCGCATCAGGAAACAGGGCCCTTGCCCCCACCGCGTGCGCCTTAATCTCCGTGACGGTGGGGGCGTTAAAGGATATTTCAAAAAGACTGCGGCCATATCCGGTTGCCATGATGTTGTCATAATCGCATTGTCCGGTCAACGTTACCGCCTCGGCCATGGGATCAAAGCCGGTGTCGGTCTGAAGGGTGGAGACGATCTCTCCCGCCTCATCCACGACCACCAGTTCAATGGAGCGGGAGCCGATATCAATTCCTGCAAAATGCATTTTGGGCAATTCCTTTTCTTGTTGGTTTACACATCAAAATCTTAAAATCTCGTTATCTAAGCTGCTCGATAAAGGCCTCAACCCTGGTGCTCAACTGGCCCGCGTCCTCCATGCTGTAATCGGTTTCAATGCGCAGGCAGGGGATGGACTCCCGCTCCAGGGCCTTTTCAACGGGAATGGCCTCCATCAGGTAGGGCTGGCAGAACTGCAACCCGTAGTGAATAACTCCATCGGCCCTGTAGGTTTCGGCCATCTCCCGAATATGCTCGATTCGCCCACCATTGGGGGTGAATATGGCGCAATCAATCTTGAAATAGCGATCAACGATTGCCTCCATCATCTCGTCCACGGAATCACCCGAATCATCGGTGAGATTGCGGCATCCCCGCTCGCCGACACAGGATTCTTCGCCGACGATCACAGCGCCGCTTTGCTCCACGATTGCCGGCAGTTTCCAGTTGGGAATGGCCTGGGGACAGCCGGAAAGGAGGATACGGACGGTTTTTGGGGGAAAAGCGCCGATTTTATCGTGAACACGTTGTTCCAGCTCATCACAGATTGCATTGACCGACCCGGTAAAACGCTCCGGGTTGTCATAGAAAAAGATCTGGTTGGCCAACAGAGCATCAAGGCCGGAAATGGGCGCCGGATCGTAGCTGCGCAACCGGGAAAGCCGATGCAGGGCCGCCCGTTTGGCGTTTACCGTCCGGATTGCCTCCCGTAACGATTCGGCGGTAACGGCAACCCCCGTCAATTTTTCCACCGACTCCTTGAAGCGAAAATATTCCGAGCGTAACAACTCTCTTCCCTGGTCCGATTTGACCTGGGGCAGATCCATGATATAGAGGTTACCCACCAGATCACGCAAAGATTCATAGCTCTTTTTCTTGCCGTCACAGGTGTTTTCCCCGACAATCATATCTGCGCTTTCCAGATAGGGACAGACCTTGCCAAGTTTGAAACCAAAGGATGATTTAATCAGGGCGCAGGTGTTGCGGGGCAGCAATTTCTCCACCTCCTCGGTGGCAAAATCGGCGCCGGAACAGAGACCGATAAGCGTGGCCCGGGCCGCCAGGGCAATTTCTTCCGGCACAAAGACACAGTAGGACCCGATGATTTTTCGGCCTGCCTTTTTTTCATCAAGCAGTTCCCTGATACGGAGGCCATGCACCTCGTCCATGACAAAATCAAAATAGGACATTGTTTGCGGCCGGTTTTTCTGTGTAGTAAAAATATCCTTATACGCCTGTGCCAGCACCTGCAACAGTGCATCATGCTTTTCAAGATCCAGGCCCAGTTCCGTCCACATGGACTGATAATTTTCACCCATTTTTTTAACTCCTCACTGTTCATATTGTTTACCGTTTTCTTCTGAAAACGATATTTTTTAAGTATGTTATGAATCTTCCGGCATACAGGATACCATTGATCCGTATTGTCGTGAATCCAATCAGAATAGTATGCAATTCTCTGATAAGTCAAACAGGAAATCCAGGATACAGGACCGGGAACTTGCGCGGCACCAATGCAACCGGCACCTTTTTCAGGATGAAAAAACGATTGAGTGATGAGATACGAGGGCGAAATAAGCTTCCCGTAAGCACAGCTATGGCTTTTTCGGAGACTACTCCGAAACCATCTTGACTTTTTCGGGATATGAGTTAATATTGCCATTATGCAACGTTACCTGCAATCCTGTATTTTACGGGACCTTGGCCATAAAATCATCCTTATCACCGGCCCGCGGCAGTGCGGCAAGACCACGCTGTCGCAAATGCTTGTGCGGGAATATGAATATTTCAATTTTGACAATGCAGAACATCGAATAGCGCTCCTGGAACGGTCCTGGGACCGGGGAAAACCGCTTATCATCTTTGATGAACTGCATAAAATGAAAAACTGGAAGGCCTGGCTTAAGGGCATCTATGACACCGAGTCCATTCCCCCGGCCCTTCTTGTTACCGGCAGCGCCAAGCTCGACACCTGCCGCAAGGTTGGAGATTCCCTGGCCGGTCGTTTTTTTCAGTTCCGCCTCCACCCACTGGACCTCAAGGAAATCATTGCCGGTGATCCCAAACGTGACCGTCAAGCCGCCCTTGACCGTCTTCTGCTGGTCGGCGGCTTTCCGGAACCATACCTTGAGGGTTCAACCCGCTTTTACAATCGCTGGAAACGCAGCCACATGGACATCATTCTTCGGCAGGATCTCATCGACCTGGAAAATGTGCGCCGCATTACGGCTATTGAGACCCTGGTGCAGCTTCTGCGCCGCCGGGTCGGCAGTCCGGTTTCTTTCAGCTCACTGGCTCGTGATCTCCAGGTCAGTGATAAAACGGTAAAAAACTGGCTGACCATCCTGGAAGAGATGTATATCGTCTTCCGGGTCACGCCCTATCACCGCAACATTGCCCGTTCAATACTGAAAACCCCGAAATTTTATTTTTATGATACCGGCCAGGTTATTGGTGACATGGGTATAAAGCTGGAAAATCTGGTCGCCTGTGGACTGCTGAAAGAAATACATTTCCGGGAAGACTGTTACGGTGAAGAACGGCGTCTGCATTACCTGCACACCCGGGACGGACGGGAAGTTGATTTCTGCATTTTGCACGATGATCTCCCGGAGATAATGGTGGAAGTTAAATGGTCAGACCATTTGCCAAGCAGAAATTTTGCCCTCTTTCACCGGTTTTTTGCAACAACCCGCACCGTCCAGTTGGTCGGTAATCTGCAACGGGAAAAAACCTTTGCCGACGGTACTGAAATACGCGCGGCCCATAGGTGGCTTGCTGACTTTTCCCTTACCTGATCCTCTCCTCCATGAAAGCAGCCATCATCATACCGGCCTATAATCACGCCCGCCCCATTGCCGGGGTGGTACGGGACTGTCTGGCATTGGGAATGAAGGTGATCGTGGTGGATGACGGCTCAACCGACGGCACCGGGGAGATTATCAGGAAGATGGACGGTATTTTCGTGGTACACCACCCGCAAAACCTGGGCAAGGGCGCGGCCCTGCTCTCCGGTTTCCGGCTGGCCATGGCCATGGGTTGTGATTACGCGCTTACCATTGACGCGGACGGCCAGCATGACCCCGGTGACGCAGCACACCTGCTTGCGGTGGCGGCAAAAGAAAAAAAACGCTGCCTGATCGTCGGCAGGCGGCAGGGGATGGGTGGGAAAACCGGGGGCAACGTGCCCTGGACCAGCAGGTTTGGCCGGGGATTTTCCAACTTCTGGGTCTGGGCGGCAGGCGGGCCGAAGATGCGGGACTCCCAGTCCGGTTTTCGCCTCTACCCTCTGCCTGAAACCATGAATCTCGGGGTCCGGGCCAGACGCTACCAGTTTGAGGTGGAGGTGCTGGTAAAGGCGCATCGGGCCGGGATTGCCATCAGGGAGGTGCCGGTAGGGGTGGTTTACCAGAAACGTGGCGAACGGATCAGCCATTTTCGGCCCTGGATGGACTTTCACCGCAACTCCGCCACCTTTTCCCGGCTGATCTTTGCCCGCATTTTCAGAACCCTGTTGCCGTGACCGGTTTCTGGTACACCATCCTGCAGAAATGCGGCGGCCTCTTTGGCGGCTGGCTCTTTGTTCTTGTCTCCCGGCTTATTGCCGCCGGCTATTTCTGCGTTCCCGGCAGAAGGAGGGAAAGCCTGCGCTTGTTTGCTGCCCTCTATCCGGAAAAGAACCGCCTTTTTCACCTCTTTTGCGTATTCCGGCAATTTCAAAACTTCACCACCATCCATTATGACCGATTCCTCACCGCCCGGGGCATACAGCCGCACTGCACCAGTGAGGGCCGGGAGCAGCTGGAGGAGGTCATCGGCGGCCGGGGCGCGGTGTTGCTCATGTCCCATCTCGGCAACTGGGAGATGGCGGCGCATCTGCTGAAAAAACAAAACAATACCGCCCGCATGCTGCTCTACATGGGCGTTAAGGAAAAAGAAGGGGTCGAAAGGCTCCAGAAAGAAGAACTGCAACGGGCCGGGATCACCATAATCGGTGTTGACCGGTCAGGAGGCTCGCCTTTTTCCGCAGTCGAGGGGATACAGGCCCTGCGCGCAGGCGGCCTGGTCTCCATGAGTGGTGATATTATCCGGCAACAGGATCAACAGACAGTGACCGTGCCTTTTCTCGGCCATGAAGTTCAAATACCCAGGGCGCCCTATGTCTTTGCCCTGGTCTCCGGCGCGCCGCTGTTTGCCTTTTTCGCCTTCCGTACCGGCAGAAACAGCTACCACCTTACCCTGGAAGGACCGATAATCATTCCGCCCCATGCCCGGAACAATCGGCAACAGGCCATCGCTGCCGCCGCCTGCCAATATGCCGGCCTGTTGGAACAAGCCGTACGGCAACATCCCTGCCAGTGGTATCATTTTGAGCGATTTTTAACAGCTACGAAAAACTCCCGAACCAACCAGGATACCATCTAAATAATTTCTTGTGAAAATATCTGGAAAAAGTGTAGTATTCAAGACCTATTGCATAAATCTTCCAGAATTCAGTTCACATTTATTGCCTATATGACCAGAGAACAATTACGGAAAAATATTCTCTCCATCCTGGAGAATGACTTTGAATTTGAGCATCCCGGCCTGGATGACAATCTGCGCGATGACCACGGCTTTGACAGTATTGATGCCATTGAGCTGCTGGGCAAGATTGAACTGATGCTCGGTTTTTCCCTGACCCGGCCGGAAAAGGAAGAGGCCATGGGGATCAGGACAATCAACGATATCCTGGATTACATCGAAAAAATCCAGGCATCCCGTAACGGATAACCCCTCCATGAGACGTCGCGTCGTTATCACCGCCTGTTCCGCCATCTCCCCCATTGGTTACGGGAAAGAGAACATTGTCGACAGCCTCAAACATGGTCGTTCCGGGGTCAAACCCCTTCGTGACGACGGTCTGCTGACCAGCCATATCCATTCCCGGGTATTCGGCACGGTCGATTATGCCATTGATTACGGCTTTAAACGCCAATATACCAAGACCATGGGGCCGGTGGCATTTTACGCCTGCCGGGTGGCCAAGGACGTGCTGGAACAATCAGGCCTGGATGAGGACTTTATTACCTCGGGCAGGCTTGGAGTAGCCTTTGGCTCCACCCACGGCAGTCCGACCGTGCAGCGGCGTATTTATAAGACCTTTTTCGGCAACCTGGCCGATGAATTCTCCTCCATCGGCGCGGTCGATTATCTGCGCTCCATGGTCCATACCACGGCGGTCAACATCACCCGCATGTTCGGCATTACCGGCCGGGTAATTGCCTCGTCAACCGCCTGCACCACATCGAGCCAGGCCATCGGTTTTGGTTACGAGATGGTCAAATACGGTATGCAGGATGCCATGCTCTGCGGAGGGGCCGATGAATACGACACCACCACGGTAGCGGTTTTTGATAACCTGCTCGCCTGCTCGGTGGATTTTAACGACACCCCGGAACGCACTCCCCGGCCCTTTGACCGAGACCGCGATGGCCTGGTGGTCGGCGAGGGCGGCGGCGCGGTCCTGTTGGAAGAATACGAATCGGCAAAGAAACGCGGCGCCACGATCCTGGCTGAGGTTATCGGCTTTGCCTGCAATAACAACGGCGGCGACCTTATCCTGCCCAACCTGGACGGCATCACCGCCACCCTGCGCCTGGCCCTGGAAGATGCCGGTATCGGCCCGGATGCTGTCGACCTGATCTCGGCCCATGCCACCGCCACCAAGATGGGCGATGTGATCGAGGCCCAGGCCATTGACGCGGTCTATGGCAGCCGCCCCCGGATCATCGGCCTGAAGAGCTACATGGGCCATTGCATGGGCACCTGCGGGGTGATTGAGCTGACCATGCTCCTGTACATGATGGAGGCGGGATTTATTGCCCCGACCCTGAACCTGGACAACGTCGATCCCCGCTGCGCCATGCTCAACCACGTCCGCGAGCCCGTCGAAGAGCGTATCAGGATCGCCGCTCTTGAAAACTTTGCCTTTGGCGGCGTCAACACCTGTCTGCTGCTGAAAAATGGCCGACACCTCGACTGACACCGGCTTGTTCCGGCCGCTCATCCGGTTCTACGATGCTGCGGTGACCTTGAGCTGCTGGGGATATTTTATCCTGGCCTTTGTCTTTCCCTTTTGTCTGGTTTACGGCGGAGCCTGGCTGTTACCTGGCTCCAGGGAAGCGCGATTCCAACGGATCAACAGTTGGTATTACCGGGGATTCTTCCGACTGCTCCGTATCATCGCCCCCCGGCATCGCCTGCAAATTGATGGCAGGGTGAAACAGGTACAATCATCAATAGTTGTCTGTAATCATCTCTCCTACCTGGATCCCCTGCTGATGCTGGCCCTGTTCCCCAAACAGAAAACAGTGGTCAAAGCAAAATTTTTCCAGGTACCGATTTTCGGCTGGGTCCTGAGAACCGCCGGTTATTTTCCAGCCGACGCCAGGGGCAGATACCGGCAGATGATGATTGAACAGGTGGAAGGCATGAAAAAATATCTTGCCGACGGCGGTGTTTTTTTTATATTTCCCGAAGGAAAACGCAGCCGGGACGGCACAATCGGCCCCCTGCACAGGGGCGCCCTCAAAATCGCCCGCCTCTGTAACGCGCCCATCGAGGTGTTGCACCTTACCGGCACGGAACGGTTGTTTGCGCCGGGTAAATTTCTCTTTAATGCCCACAGAACCAACATCATCAGCCTGACCATGGTCACCCGCATCCAGCCCGACAAACACCCTGTCAGCTACCTGGAACAGCAGATTCGACAAGCCCTGACAACGGATCAACACCCGGGCGGTGAAACATGAGGGTACTGCTTATCTCCATGCCGGATGTGGCGCCGGTCATTATCCATGAAGCGGCTTTTCACCTGCCCAACCTCGGTATTGCCTCCCTTGCCGGCAACATTGATCCGGAACATGAGGTCTATCTCATCGACCTGGTAAGAAAACGCCGTTCCATCAAAAAATATCTCACCCGCACCATCAACAAAATCAAACCCGATCTGATCGGCCTGTCGGCCATGGCCTGGCAGTATGATACCTGCACAAAAATCGCCCATCTTATTAAAGAACTGCGGCCGGAGGCAAAGATCGTCATCGGCGGCTATCACGCCACCCTGATGCACGAAGAAATCGCGGCGGGCAGGGAATCACGCTGGATCGATTTCATCATCCGGGGCGAGGGCGAAGAGGCCTGCCGCCGCCTGGTCAACGCCCTGGCCGGCCGGGACAGCATTTCTGAAATACTTAATCTCTCGTATAAAAAAGAGGAAAAATTTGTCCATAATCCCAGGGCCGACAA
>JALSNT010000257.1 GCA_026986885.1 Desulfobulbaceae bacterium | reverse complement strand
TTCCGTACACGACCAGTCTGTTAGAAAAGGATGGCGACCAGCCGAGACGATTATACATCAAATTACACCGCAGCCACATCGCTCGCAGGAACCGGAAGCCGGTCTCCATTGAGGACGGCCTGTTAAAACTGGTTCGCAGCGAGCAGCTCGGTGACGACATGGTACAGGTGGTGGTCGATATTGAATCAATCTCCGATTATAAGATCTTCAGTCTCAAGGATCCGTTTAGAATTATAATTGATGTTCACGGAATGAAAAAAAGGAAGGTCGAAAAAGAAACGGCAGCGGCCTTCGCCGAACGGCCGAAAAAGAAACCGGAGGTCCGCAAAACCACTTCCCCCCCTGTGTTCATAACCCTTACAGATACAAAAAAGAAAAAACCCAGGAAAAAAAGAAGGTATCAAAAGACTGCCGGACAAAGAAGACCCCACAAACAGCCGCCTCTTTCCCTTGCCCAGCAACTTGGGTTAGGGATACGGAAAATCATCATTGATCCCGGCCACGGAGGGAAAGATCCAGGGGCCATGGCCTTTGGCCTGAAAGAAAAAAATATCGTCTTGAAAGTTGCCAAAAAGGTAAAAAAAATACTGCAAAAAAAATTTAACTATGAGGTTATCCTTACTCGCAGCAAAGACGTATTTATTCCCCTGGAAGAACGTACGGCAATAGCCAATACAACAGGGGCCGACCTCTTTATCTCTATCCACGTCAATGCGCATCCGGATAAAACAGTGCAAGGTATAGAGACCTTTTATCTGAACCTTGCCACCAACGCCGAAGCCATGCGGATAGCAGCACGGGAAAATGCAACTTCAACGCATAATATCAGCGAAATGCAGGCTATTCTCAGCGACCTGATGCAGAATTCAAAAATTATAGAATCATCCAGATTAGCACGATCTGTGCAGCATGACCTAATATCAGGTCTAAAAAAGGAGAATTATCCGGTCCAGGATCATGGCGTAAAAAAAGCGCCTTTTTACGTGCTTATCGGCGCCCAGATGCCGGCCGTATTAGCAGAGATTTCCTTTATCACCAACCCCGGCGATGCGAAACGTCTGCGGCAAGACGATTTTCTTAACGATATTGCCGGACAAATTGCCGACGGTATCGCCGATTACAGTGCCAACCACCTGATTACGAACAAAAATTAAATTCTCCGAACCGCCCCGCCCTTCAATGATTACATAACCGCAGGCTGACTACCAGCTACCAGTCAATCATATAACAGGTGAGATCACGCCCTTCAAGGAGATCACGCCCCTGCATATACCTGTGCATGGATTCCGCGGCTACTTTACCCTGATAAACAGCTTTAGCAACAGTCTGCGGACCGAGGACATCATCGCCGCCGGCAAAAATCCAGTCCACACTGGTGGATTGCAGGGTCTTGGCATCCACCCTGTAGGTACCCCATGATTCCGACTCAATGGCAACTCCCTTATCTACAACGTGATTCACCTTCTGACTGATGGCTGGAATAATAGAATCTGCCTGCAGGACAAAATTAGACCCCTCTTCGGGGACGGGTCTTCTGCGACCTGAAGAATCCGGTTCACCAAGTTGCATACGGATACATTCAATTCCAGTCAGCTTGCCATCCGCCTGCAGTATCTTGACGGGAGCAGCTAACATTTCAATCCGAACGCCCTCTTCTTCGAGATGATGGATTTCCATCTTTGAAGCCGGCATTTCCTCTTTTGTCCTGCGATACAGGAGAAAAACATCTTTGGATCCTCTTCGCAGGGCGACTCTGGCAACATCAATGGCCACATTACCGCCACCAACCACAACCACCCGATTACCAACGTTTAAATCTTCACCGCTAAGGACACGACGAAGATAATCGATACCATGAATAACACCTTCGGTTCCTTCTTCACCTTCTATGCCGAGTTTACGGCTTTCATGGGCACCAACACCGAGAAAAATGGATGAATAACCATCCTCCTTTAACTGTTCAAGTGTAATATCCCGACCAATTGTCGTTCCATAAACAATTTCAACACCACAATGCTTCAGGGAATACAACTCAGCCCCTATAATATCGCGGGGCAAACGGTAATGGGGAATTCCAACCGACAGCATACCGCCGAAAATAGGGAGGGATTCAAAAATCGTGCATTGATAACCATGGTGGGAAAGGATATGAGCAACTGTCATACCGGCAGGTCCGGAGCCGACAACAGCGACCTTTTTGCCGTTTGGCTTGGCGCACTCTCGATACATATTTCTGCTGTTGGCGACCATCCAGTCTGTCAGATACCGTTCGAGCATACCAATGGCAACCGACTCTCCCTTTTTACCACGGACACATGCCCCTTCGCATTGGAATTCATGGGGACAAACACGAGAACATACCGATGGCATGGTACTTGTTTCACGAACTTTCCAATAGGCTTCTTCAAATTTCTTTTCACGCAACAGAGCAATAAATGCGGGAATATCATTATGAATCGGACAACCGGCAACACAGGCAGGCTTCTTACATTGAAGACAGCGATTAGCCTCGAGAATTGCCGTCTTCTCGTCAAATCCAAAGGTAACCTCTTTAAAATTGTGGATCCGTTCTTCAGGGGCGAGTTCTTTTGGATACTGGCGGGGAATAGCCATTCGCTCTTTGGGCTTCATAATACCTCCGGATAAGATGTAAAGGGAATTATTAGCAGAGAGGACATTGGATCAACAAGGGACGATGAAAAAAAAGGCCGTCCCGGATGGGACGGCCTGAATTACTGAACAGGAGAAAACTACTGTTTTGCAAGTTCCGCTGTCCGTATACGAGCAATAGCCCTTTGCAGAGCAGCCTCTGCTCGTGTGCGATTGATTTTCTCGCTTTGAGACTGAGCTTGAGCAATACGTTTTTCAGCACGTTCACGAGCTCTCAGGGCACGATCAACATCTATTTCGTGACCATATTCAGCACTCTCTACAAGAAAGGTGATTTTATTGTTGGATACTTCTGAAAATCCGCCGCTGACCATAAGGTACTTTGTATCCTTATCTTTCTTATAGCTTAAAGTACCGGTTTTTATCGTACTCAAAAAAGGAGCATGATTTGCCAGGACGCCAAACTCACCACCGACACCGGGAGCAGTGACGAGATCTACCTCGTCACTGACGACCGGTCCCGTTGGGGTAACGACTTCAAGATGAATTTGTGCCATCTGTTATTCCTCAGTTCAGCTTACGTCGCAACTGTTAAGCGTTGGCTTTTTCAGCTGCGTCTTTCTCAATAGCCTCTTCAATGGTACCGACCATATAAAAGGCATTCTCGGAGAGTTCGTCATGTTTTCCTTCAAGGATTTCCTTGAAGCCGCGAACGGTATCTTCAACCTTACAGTATTTACCGTCCATACCGGTAAAGACTTCTGCTACATGGAAGGGCTGTGACAGAAAACGTTGAACTTTACGAGCTCTTTGTACAAGAAGCTGATCCTCCTCAGCAAGTTCATCCATACCAAGGATTGCGATAATATCCTGAAGCTCTTTGTATTTCTGTAAGGCAACCTGGACTCCACGCGCGGTCTTATAATGTTCTTCACCAACAACGTTGGGATCGAGGATACGCGAGGTGGAGTCAAGAGGATCAACTGCAGGATAAATACCAAGCTCGGCAATCTGACGGGAAAGAACAACAGTACCGTCAAGATGGGCAAAAGTGGTTGCCGGTGCGGGATCGGTCAAGTCGTCAGCAGGTACGTATACGCATTGGACAGCGGTAATCGAACCCTTGGTAGTCGAGGTAATACGTTCCTGCAGGGCACCAAGGTCGGTAGCAAGGGTCGGTTGATAACCAACAGCCGAAGGAATTCGACCAAGAAGGGCGGAAACTTCGGCACCGGCCTGGGTAAAACGGAAGATATTGTCAACAAAGAAAAGCACATCCTGGCCTTCCTCGTCACGAAAATATTCGGCAGCGGTAAGCCCGGTAAGGGCAACGCGGGCACGTGCTCCCGGTGGTTCGGTCATCTGCCCGTAAACAAGGGCTGCTTTGGGCAGTACACCTGATTCCTTCATTTCCATGTACAGGTCGTTTCCTTCGCGGGTACGCTCGCCGACACCACAGAAAACCGAAATACCACCATGCTGCATGGCAATGTTGTTAACCATTTCCATCATGATAACTGTCTTGCCGCAACCGGCGCCACCGAACAGCCCCATCTTGCCACCACGTGGAAAGGGGACCAGGAGATCGATAACCTTGATACCGGTTTCAAGAACGTTAACCTCCGTGTCCTGCTCGGTAAATGCAGGAGCAGGCCTATGGATCGGCATCCGTTTGGAATCATCAATTGGACCCAGGCCGTCAACAGGACGACCAACGACATTCATGATCCTGCCGAGGGCAGGTTGACCGACAGGAATGGAGATCGGCTCGCCGGTGTCCCGACATTCCATACCCCGGACAAGACCATCGGTCTGATCCATGGCAATGGTACGGACACAATTGTCACCAAGATGTTGTGCAACCTCGACAACCAGGTTATCAGGTTCATCACTGATTGCCGGATTAGTAACAAACAATGCATTCATAATATCAGGCAGATCACCCGCCTCGAACTCAACATCAACAACAGGTCCAATGACCTGTATAATTTTTCCAACTCTCGAATCACCCATTTGAAATGGCCTCCTCTATCAGATTAAATACCCAAGGTAGTCTTGTTAGCCTTTCAGCGCCTCAGCACCACCGACAATATCCATTAACTCGCCGGTAATGGCTGCCTGACGAGCTTTATTATAAAGCTGAGTCAACTCAGCAATAATATCTTTACAGGCATTGGTTGCATTATCCATTGCCGTCATACGGGCAGCATGTTCGCTGGCTCCCACTTCAAGCATGGCATGATACACTTGAACATTAAGGAAAAGAGGAAGAAGGACTTCCATAATTTCCCCTGGTTCAGGCTCATAGATATATGCACCGGTTACCCCGCTATTCTGCGCCTCATCTTCATCGCTGCTTTCAACAGGTTTGATGGGCAACAGTTGCTCAACTTCAGGTTTCTGTACCGCAACCGAGTGAAATTTGCCGTATACCAAGTCAACCTGATCACTTTCACCATTTATAAAGGCTTCACTTATACCCTGGGAAATTTCACGAGCGTTAAACATCTGAAAGCTTCCCATGATATCCTTGTAAGAGGTCCGGATTTTTCCAGTCCTCCGCAAACCCTGGAACGCCTTGTTGCCGACGGTTACGACAGTTACCTTTTTTCCCTCATCCTCATACTGTTTGATGAGTTTGTGTACGATCTTCATGATATTAGCGTTGAAACTGCCGCATAATCCACGATCAGAAGTCACAACAACAATTTCAACACTTTTTACATCACGTACTTCCATGAGGGGAAGATTGCCTCCCTCCATACTCCCTGAAAGATCCCCCATGGCCTCGGCAAACTTTTGAGAATACGGGCGAAAGGACTCCATCTTTTCCTGGGCACCCCGCAATTTTGCCGAGGCAACCATATTCATTGCCTGGGTAATCTGCGAGGTCTTGGAGACACCGTCTATTTTATCTTTAACATCCTTTAATCCTGGCATGGGATTGATACCTCAGTGCTAAGCTTAATTCAGACCCTTGGTGGCCTTGAAAGTCTCGCCGAAAGCCGTCAGAGTTTTTCGCATTTTTTCCTCAAGACTGGACGATATCTCTTCTTTCTCTTTCAATTCAGAAAAAATAGAAGGTTCGTTGCTTTCTATATAGGTATAAAGTTCCTGCTCGTAATCAGCAAGCGTATCAACCGGAAATTCATCAAGGAATCCTTTGGTGCCGGCAAAAATAATAGTTACCTGCTTTTCCATGGTTAGCGGTTGGTACTGGGGCTGTTTAAGAATTTCAACAAGACGCTCACCGCGCGTCAACTGGGCCTGGGTGGCGGCATCAAGATCGGAACCGAAACCGGCAAAGGCTGCCAGCTCACGATACTGAGCAAGATCAAGGCGCAGGGTACCGGCAACCTGTTTCATTGCCTTAACCTGGGCGGCGCCACCAACACGAGATACTGAAATACCAACGTTGATTGCAGGACGAACGCCGGCAAAAAAGAGACTCGGCTCAAGGAAGACCTGACCATCGGTGATCGAGATAACGTTTGTTGGGATAAACGCGGAAACATCACCAGCCTGGGTCTCAATGATCGGCAGGGCCGTCAGGGAACCTGCACCAAGATCATCACTGACCTTGGCAGCACGTTCGAGCAGACGTGAATGGTTGAAGAAAATATCACCGGGATACGCTTCACGTCCTGGAGGACGCCTGAGCAGCAGTGACAGCTCACGGTAGGAAACAGCCTGTTTGGAAAGATCATCATAGATAATCAGCGCATGCTGGCCGTTATCACGGAAGTACTCGCCCATGGCACAACCGACCATTGCCGATACATACTGCATCGGAGCTGGATCGGAGGCACAGGCGGCCACAACGGTGGTATATTCCATGGCACCATGTTTACGCAGCGCTTCCACAACCAGGGCTACCGTAGATTTTTTCTGACCGGTTGCCACATAAATACAATGGACGTCGGTGTCTTTCTGAGCGATAATGGCATCAACACAGAGTGCTGTTTTACCAATCTGCCTGTCACCGATAATCAACTCACGCTGACCACGACCGACCGGAGTCATACCGTCAACCGCCTTATATCCTGTGTAACATGGCTCATGTACTGATTTACGGGCAATAACACCGGGAGCAAGTACTTCCATCTTCCTGGTTTCAGCACCTTCAATCGGACCCTTACCGTCAATGGGCTGTCCGATACCATCAACCACGCGCCCTTCAAGTTGCGGGCCGACAGGCACCTCCGCGATTCTACCGGTACGCTTAACCACGTCACCTTCTTTAATATAACGGACATCACCCATAACGGCGACACCTACGTTATCCTCTTCAAGGTTCAAGGCAAGGCCCATAATGCCGCCGGGGAACTCAAGAAGCTCCATGGCCTGACAGTTCTCTACGCCATAAACACGGGCAATACCGTCACCAACGGAGAGAACAGTTCCTGTTTCCTTCAGGTCTACATCACTTTCGTAGCCAGCTATTTGATCCTTTATAATCTGACTGATTTCTTCGGCTTTAATCTGCATTTGATTATTCTCTCCCCTTGATAGATTCTTTTAATCCATTAAGTTGCGTTTTTATACTCCCATCAAGCACCAGGTCGCCAACCTTGGCAATTACCCCTCCGATAATGGACGGATCAACACTGGTCTCAATTATAACCTTATTTCCCGTGATCTTTTCCAGAGCCTGCTGGATCTTTCCCTTAAGGGCATCATCCAGTTCGATGGCCGAAACCACCGAACCATGACTGATATTCTGTTCCTGATCAACCATTATCCGCATTTCTGCGGCAATGTCAGGTAGAATATCCGCCCTCTTTTTCTCAATAAGTAAATCAAGAAACCTGGTCATGATTGCATCGGCCTTTGCCAACTCACCGATCTTGGCCATTACCTTCTGCCGCGCCTCAACCGGATACAGCGGGTTAACCAGTGCATTCTCTACCGATTCATTTTTGTAGAGCTCGGCAATGGCATTCAACACCTCACTGTAACCTTCGTTTTTCCCATCCTCTTTACCGAGAGAAAAAAGAGCCTTGGCATATCGTCGTGCTAAGATTGTCTGTCTCACTGTGCCGCACCTACTCTTTCAAGATACTGTTCAGTAATCGTTACCTGATCCGCCGGGGTCAAATTTTTAACGATCAACTCTTCAGCCATAGCAGCTGCCTGTTCGGCAACCTCATCGCGTAACCTACGCTTCGCATCAACCAGCTCAGCCCGCACCGCAGCCTCAGCCTGACGCTTAATATCCTCGGCCGCCTGTTCCGCCTCTTTTAGGATGCGCTCCTTCTCAACTTCAGCAAGGGCGACGGCTTTTTCAACAGCGGTCTCCATTTCTTTTTCCATACCGGCAAGACGCGCCTCAAACTCTTTATGCGAACGCTCAGCTTCGTCACGCTTTGCCTGCAGGTCCTCCAGTTCGGCCCTGATCTGTTGACGCCGTCCATTCAAGCCGGAGCCTATCGGCTTGGCAAGAAACTTGACAAGGATAACGATTAGAGCCAGAAAGTTGACCGTTCGCCAGAAAAAATCTTTGAGTTTAGCGGCCGTGACCATCGAATGATGCTCATTTTCTTCCGGTTCACCGGCAAGGCCTTCTTCTACTTTCCGGGTACCGGCCTCAACCTGGGCGTCGTGTTCCCGTGCAGGATTTTCCTGGTGAAGTGCGGTGGCAGCTTCACCATGCTTTGCCTCAACCGCCGCTGCATTTGCCTCATGGACGGCCTCTATACCGTGCAGAGCCTGATCATCAATACCTGCAGCCGCTTCATGCCCTGCGCCGAATACCAAAGGTGCCGTACACAAGGCAACAACCATCAGTCCCGGCAAAATAATTTTTACAATTCGAGCTCTCATGCCTCCAGACTCCTTCCAAGTATCTTTCCAGCCATTTCCTGGGCGAACCCAGCAACATTATCCCCAAGCTCTTTCCTGGCCTTCTCGATCTGGCCACGCAAATCGGCAAGCTGTTTCTCTTTTTCGCCCTCCGCCTCCTTACGAATGGCGGCCAGCTTTTCAGCTCCTGCGGCCTGCGCCTCACTTCGAGCTCCATCAAGAGCCTTTTTTGCTTTCATACTCGCCTCATGCATCTTCTTATCCAAGTCTGCCTGACGTTGCCTGGCATGCTCTTCAAACTGCTCAACATCCTGCGCGAGCGAATCAAATTTCTGCCGTCGCTTTTCAAGAATACCTAAAACCGGCTTATAAAGAATAGCATTGAGAATAACCATCATTACAATCATATTAATGATATGAATAAACAATGTGATATCTAAGGTGATCATAGCAACTACTCCTGATAACTCTGAAAAAAGGTGGTTTCCACAATGGAAAGTGAATGGTGATTCAACTCACGTGTGGGATAACTACTTAAAAAAGGAGTTACTGTCAAATCTTTTTTCAGGAAGACAGCGAACAAAATTGACTGCGCCCGTTGACGCCATTCCGCTATTCCTGCGGGAATCCCGCATTTTTCTGCCGCTTCAAAAATATTGATAAGATCAACAAGAAATTTGAAAGTAAAGGTTACCCCCGGGAAGTCTCATGAATCCACCGGACAAGTCGTTTCATTCCCTCCTCAATGGAAACCTCAGGTACATATCCTAACAGATCCCGGGCGACGGCATGGGAAAACCAATGTGATTTTGCCAGCTGCAGGGCGACAAATCTCGTCATGGGCGGCTCCGCCGTCCTTTGAAGGACGGTATACACCAACTCCAAAAGACTGCCGACGGCATATGCCGCTGCCAGAGGAACCTTATTATGCACCTGTTCAATCCCAAGTTCGGCAAACAGTTCATTGATCCATTGCCATAGAAAAACGGGTTTTTCCTGGCCGATAAAAAAGGCCTGTCCACCCGCATTCGCTTCCCCTAAAAGATTATCAGCCGCCAGCACATGCGCCTGGGCTACATTATCTATATAGCTGATATCGACGCGATTAAACCCCGTGCCTACTATTTTAAGTTTCCCGGCCCTGCCCCGTTCAAGTAAACGGGGGACAAGATGGGGGTCTCCCGGCCCCCAGACAAGATGAGGCCTGATGGCTGTCGTCCGTAACCGAGTCGAATCGGCCCGGAGTATAAGTCGTTCCGCCATGATTTTACTGGCCGCGTATCGGCAAAGCGGTTTACGCGCATAGGGAATTTTTTCATCAACGCCCTCAAGGCTTCTGTTTCCAAAAACCACGGATGGCGTTGAAGTATAAACCAACGCCGGCACGCCGTTTTTCAGGCATCCATTTATACAGACTGCCGTACCCAGAATGTTTGTTTTTTCATACTCCCTCCAACGTCCCCAGATTCCAGCTTTTGCCGCTATATGGAAAACAATATCAGAGCCTTTAAGGGCATAGTCCATAAAATTTTGATCACTGACATCCCCCTGCAGACAGGTTACGCCCATTGCCGAAAGCTCTGGATATTTCGATCTCCCGATAACTGTTACCCGGTCACCGGCAGCCAGCAGCCGCCGCACAACGGCAGAACCGATAAAGCCGCCGCCGCCGGTAACCACAACCCTTTTCATGGAGCCTCCATGTGCATGTTATCCTCACAATCCATCATCACATCCCTGGCCGCTGATCCGTTTTTCAGCCCACAGGGCAAGTTTTTCTCTGAAAATTTTAGCATTATGACGAATGTCAACCGGAAATCCGTGATGGACCAGAAAGGTGGAGATATTTTCAGTTAATGCGTGCTTCCCGGCAAGTATTTGCAAATCCGCCAGCAGCTTCTCCTCCCCGACACCATCCTTTTTCTCCACCAGAAGAACCGGCACCTGCTTTCCCTTCCTGCCTGCGCCGACCAGGGCCGAACGTACCACCTGCGGATGAGTATTAAAAATGCCCTCACAACAAATGGAATACATCGGTCCATCTGCGGTGTGGACGACATGGGCCTTGCGACCGCAGAACCACAAACGCCCGGTCCGGTCAAAATATCCCATATCACCCATCCGGTGACGGAAGGAATCTCCATCCGGTATCTTCGCCAGTCTTGTCTCTTGCGGATTATTATCATAGGCCCGGGTCACAACCGGACCCTTGACCACGATTTCCCCGATCTCTTCCGGGCCGCACTCCTCAACCTGTCGCCAGTTATCAATCGGACCATCCTGCGGCCGGATAATACTGACAGTAATACCAGGCAGCGGACGGCCGACACACACACCTCTTCCCTTGCCGGTTAACGACCGGCAATCCTGAAGAAGTTCCCGACCGGTGATCGAAGCAACGGGCAGACTTTCAGTTGCCCCGTAAGGAGTATGAATTTCCCCGCTGTCAGGGATGATCCGGGCAACCCGTTCCACCAGTTCTCCGGCCACGGGAGCACCGGCCATCAGTACCTTTCGTACAGGCAGGGTTATTCCCTGTTGCAGACAGTAGCGACTGACCACATTCCAGATTGCCGGGCTGCCGAAGGAATAGGTGACCTGTTCTTCCAACAGGGTTCGGATAAATTTTTTCGGATCAACCTGGGCGGGCCTGCCTGGATCCATATCAGGAAGAACCGCTCTGGCGCCCAGGGCGGTGGAAAAAAGAGCGAACAGGGGGAATGCAGGCTGATCTACTTCTCCCGGCCCAATCCCGTAGTATTCCCTGATAAGCTGTAACTGGGCATGAAAAATGCCATGGGTGTACTGCACACCCTTGGGCGGACCTGTGGAACCGGTGGTAAAAATAATTGCCGCCAGGTCATCGGCAGCGGCAACAAAGATGGTTTTCGTCGATGTTGCGGGAAGTGAATGCAGAGAAATTCCTAACAATCCCCATCCCCTGCCGACGCATATCCGTTTACGCACGGTGGCAAACGGTGCCGAAAACAGACGGCTGAACAACACACCCCTGGGAATGGCAAGCAGGATATCCGGTTTGACCGACTGGATACAACGCAACAGGTTACGATAGCCCATTCCCGGATCAATAAGGATAACCACGGCACCAATGGAAAACAGGGCAAAGGTAAGGGAAATGAACTCCATGGAGGGACGCACCATGAGCATGACCCGATCACCCGGCCCGATACCGGCCCCTTGCAGACGACCGGCAAAATCACGCCGCCTGGCATCCAGTTCAAAAAAAGAATATCGACGGTAGCCGCGACCTTTTTTCTCCACAAGGGCGATCTCGTTCCCACGATCGGAGGCTATCTCCTGTAATACAGCGGCAATATTACAATTTTCCATAACAATTCTGCAAAAAGGGAGAGAGTTGCGTCATGGCCTCGGGCAGTATATCTTCCAGCAGATAATGACCGGCTCCTGCAAACAATACCCCCTCTGCCCGGGGAAACCGTCGACGCCACTCCTCATAAAAGAGACGGTTAAAGCAGAAGTCCCGTCCGCCCCAGAGAAGAAGCATGGGTTTGTCGCGCAGACCGCCAAGAGAAGCAGTAACCGCCTGCAGGGTCGGCCAGGAAGGATGATCCGGCCGCATGGGGATATCCTGGATAAAACGATGAATGGCCACCCGCTCCCGCCAGTTGCCATAGGGCGCCAGAAATCCCTTTTTTACTCTATCATCCATGCTGCCCGCAACGGCCATGAAGGTAGCGGCGCCGGCAAATCCGTTCAAACCGCGAACCAGCAGGGCGCCTATCAGCGGCCGGCGGCAGACGGCTA
>JALSNT010000256.1 GCA_026986885.1 Desulfobulbaceae bacterium | reverse complement strand
AGGTGACGGCGTAGGAACCGGTTGTAACAGGGAAGGCATAGCCGCCGCTGCCGGCCGTCACCGCAAACCAGGCTCCGCTGTTCGGTGTTACGCTAACGCCACCCAGACCTTCTCCCGGATCGTAACGATTGTTGTGATTTTTGTCTTGCCAGACCGTACCGACAATAAAAATATTATAGTGATTATCGTATCCCGTATCTGCATGACAGTAGTTGCCGGTGACAACAAGGGGGCCGATCTCATTTTCCGTATCATTGTCGGCAACAGCGGCAACACCCACATTGGTATAATCGCCATCCGCTGACATGATGGCCTGACGGTGACCGCGTCCCTCCTGCATGCCGGTACCGTCACTTCCGCCCCAGTCGATATTAAAGGCGGCATGGGCATTCATGCCGCTTTGAGCGTAAGAAAACACATTGCCTCTGGCGCTGGTATAATGAAATCCTGCAGCTTGTTTTTTATCAAACTGGCCGGTATGATCCTGGGCATCCCTGGTAATCAAATCAAGTGAGTGCTCGCGGGCGGCGTTATAAAGACGAATGTCAAAGGCGGCAGGAGGCTTTGGTTCCATAGTTCCGAATTCGCTCTGCAAAACGTCAATATCAACATTGAAATAGTCGCGGCCATCGGCAACATCCGGTTCGGTTGATGTGGCCAGCCACTGACCTTCGGCTGTGGGGTTGGCCCTGGCCCGGTTCATCAGCCACATGAGCTGCTGCTCCGTTGCGTCGGGATGGCTGCCGTCCGCGCTCTTATGATAGGGCCATTCGGCCAGGTTTTTTTCCTTGAGTAATGATTGTTTTGCGACACCGCTCCGGGACTCCCCGATCACCCGTGGCGGGTTCAGGGAAGGGGCATGCGGCTTTATTATGGAACGAGCGATTGCCGGCAGGAACAACAGGGAAATGGAACAGGACAGCTATGGTGATTTTTTTGTGCATCATGTTTTCAGGAGGGACAAGTTTCATGGATGATATTGAATAAGCTTCACCTTCTATGTTCTATATATAGCGAAAATCAGGGAAATATGGTATGAAAAATTTACAGATTCGTTTTCTGTTGCCGATGACAAGGGCAAAACAGTGGAGGCGCCTATGAATACCCAGGCTGATCTGGAACATTTGACGGTTACCGAATATCTTGATGGCGAGTTATGCTCTGAAATCCGCCATGAGTATATCAACGGCCAGGTGCATGCCATGGTCGGGGCAAGTGACAAACATAATTTGATTGCGCTGAATATTGCTACTGCTCTCCTTGCTCAGACACGTTCCACCGGCTGTCAGGTCTTTATTTCGGATATGAAGGTGTATCTCAACATTGGCGGTGAAGATATTTTTTATTACCCGGACGTCATGGTCTGCTGTGATCCTCTGGACCGGGAAACCTATTTTCGCAAATCGCCCTGCCTGATCGTTGAGGTACTGTCTCCGGCAAGCATGCGTATTGACCGGCGGGAGAAATTCCTCGCCTATACCTCCCTCCCATCGCTTGAGGACTATCTGCTCGTTGACCAGGATCGACCGCAGGTGACGCTCTTTCAGCGCCTAAACGACTGGAAACCCCTTTTGTTCGGCCCTGGTGATACCATTGAATTCCTTTGCCGAAAGCTAAGCCTTCCGGTCAACGATATCTATGAGACCATTTCCTTTGATCAGCCCTGATTGTTCTTTTTTCTCTTCTTCTGACTGATGCCCGCTGCTGGAACTCAACAATCTCTTGTTGCCGTTGTCCTGCCGGACCAGTCCCTGCAGCTTGAATGGGAAGCAGCGTCGGAAAAAATCAACAGATCAACTGCCCTGCTCCAGAATGAGCTGTATACCCTTTTTGAAGAGCAGCCGGAAAACTGGCTGCTCACACTTGCTTTTGCCGATTCCGAGGTAAAGCTGGCGCCGACCCTTGATTTCTGGCGCCGGTTTGCTGCTCTTTTTGTCCGCCATTTGCGTTTTATTCCTGAGCTGGAAGAAATCCGCGCCAAAGCGCATGTCCCGGCAGCCGCCGAGGAGCTTGCTGCCCTCCTGACGACCCTTCCCGCCATGGTCGGCGGGGAATATGTCGATGCCGTCATGCTGGAGCGGCTCTGGACAGGGTTGAACGATGTGTTTTGCCGGGAAATTGCCGGATTTGACGGTACGGTAGCCGAATTTTTCCATCGTTATTCCCCTAACAGCCACCTGTTAGGCCGAATTTATTTTCACCTGGTTGAGAATCGGGACGGCGAATATCCCTTTGCCTTTTTAGCCACCTATTCCACCACCATGGGCGGGGATGGCGCCTCGCGCCACCTGCCGTTGAAATACGCCCTGCAGGAATATCGTGACGATAATGAAAAGCTGCTGGAGCTACTCAGCACGGTTTACCAGGCGGCCGGGGACAGCGAGCTGCTGGGAGCATTGCTTGCAACCAATGAGCTGTTTTCTCCGCTGGCCTGGACCAGCGCCGAGGCCCATACCTTTTTGCAGGAGATCCCGCTGTATGAGGATGCCGGTATCCTCTGCCGGATTCCGGACTGGTGGAAGGGCAGGCAGAGCAGGATCAAGGTCGGGATTACCCTGGGCGAGAAACAACCGGCCAGGGTCGGCATGGCAGCATTGCTTGATTTTGCGCCACGCCTGCTGATCGGTGAGGATGAAATAACCCTTGCCGAGGCCCGGCAGTTGCTGGCCGAAGTCGAGGGGCTGGCCTTTATCAAGAACAAATGGGTGGCGGTTGACCGGGAACGGCTGCAACAGACCCTGGCCGCCTATGAAGAAGCGCGGAAAATGGCGGAGCGCGGCGGTCTTACCCTGGCCGAGGCCATGCGGCTGCAACTGCACGGTGAGGGGGGCAGGGCTATCCTTGAGGCCGGGGATCTGGTCGAGATCGAGCAGGGCAGCTGGCTTAAGGAAATGTTTGCCCGGTTGCAGAATCCCGAAGCCCTGCCCGAGGCGCAGCCGGACGCCGATTTCAAGGCCCAACTGCGCCCCTACCAGCAGGAAGGAGTCCGCTGGCTTGTCGGTTTGCACACCCTTGGCTTCGGCGCCTGTCTGGCAGACGACATGGGCCTTGGCAAAACCGTGCAGCTCCTTGCCTTTTTAAATGCCATCGGCGCAACAAACAAAGCGGCTGCTGCAGAAAACGCGCCGT
>JALSNT010000255.1 GCA_026986885.1 Desulfobulbaceae bacterium | reverse complement strand
GCCCGTCTCGGAGCGGTGCATTCGGTGGTCTTCGGCGGCTTTGCCGCCAATGAGCTGGCCATCCGTATCGACCACGCCCAGCCCAGAGCCATTGTCATTGCCTCGGGCGCCATTGAGGGCAAAAAAAAATTAGCCTATAAACCCCTGGTCGACTCGGCCATTGAACAGTCCAGCCATAAACCGGAAAAGTGTATCATCTTCCAGCGTGATTTCATTCAGGCGGAACTGACCAAAGAGCGGGATGTGGAATGGCATACGGTTGTGGCGGATGCTCAACCTGTCGACTGTGTGGAGGTGGCGGCCACCGATCCGCTGTATATCCTCTATACCTCCGGCACCACCGGCATGCCCAAGGGTGTTATGCGGGACAACGGCGGTCATGCCGTGGCCATGCACTGGACCATGAAAAACATCTATAACGTGGAGCCCGGCGATGTCTACTGGTCGGCATCCGACGTGGGCTGGGTGGTCGGTCATTCTTATATTGTGTATGCTCCGCTGCTCTACGGCTGCACCACCATTGTCTACGAGGGTAAACCCATCGGCACCCCGGACGCGGGCGCCTTCTGGCGGGTGATCTCCCAGCACAAGGTTAAGGTGATGTTTACCGCGCCCACGGCCTTCCGGGCGATTAAAAAAGAGGATCCGGACGGAGCGCTGCTCAAGACCTATGATCTTTCGGATTTTCAGACCCTGTTTTTAGCCGGAGAACGGCTTGACCCCGACACCTATCACTGGGCTAAAAAGCTGCTCAACGTGCCGGTGATCGATCACTGGTGGCAGACCGAGACCGCCTGGGCCATTGCCGCCAATCCCATGGGTATTGAACAGTTTCCCGTCAAGCCGGGCTCGCCCACCAAACCGGCGCCCGGCTATGATGTGAAGATCCTTGATGACGCGGGCAAAGAACTGGGACCGAATCAGGAAGGAAACATTGTGGTCAAGCTGCCGCTGCCTCCCGGGACCCTGGCAACCCTGTGGCGCAATGAGGAGCGGTTTCTCAGCTCGTATATGTCCGCCTTCCCCGGTTATTACGAGACCAGTGACGGCGGCTATATTGATGAGGACGGGTATGTCTTTGTCATGGGCCGTATTGACGACGTTATCAACATTGCCGGTCACCGGCTGTCCACCGGCGCCATGGAAGAGGTGATCGCCACCCATCCCCATGTGGCCGAATGTGCGGTATTCGGTACCGATGATTCCCTTAAGGGCCAGAAACCTCTGGGCCTTGTGGTGCTCAAGGCCGGTGTCGACTGTGATGAGGAGGAGCTGAAAAGCGAACTGGTCAAGATGATCCGTGCCCAGATCGGTCCCATTGCCTGCTACAAGGAAACGGCCGTGGTTGCGCGTCTGCCCAAAACGAGAAGCGGCAAGATCCTGCGCGGCACCATGCGCTCCATTTCCGTGGGCAAGGAATACCGGATGCCCTCAACCATTGACGATCCGACCATTCTCGATGAGATCACCGATCATCTAAAAGAGATGGGCTACCCGGGAAAATAATAATCGGGGATACCATCGCTCTTTCTGGTGAAATGTAGTGATATGAATTCAGGCTTTGAATAAAGCAACAGGTAATTTGTTGTTTCGGCTTTAGCGATGTTATCCCTTGTTGAATTTAGAGAATGGACACTATAGTTCCTTTTGTTACCCATGAATTTTATCATATTTTTAACCGGGCAAACTGCCGTACCGACAGGCTGTTTTTCCAGGAAAGGAATTATGTCTACTTCCTGAAACAATGGGGCAAGTATTTGAGTCCTTTATTGGAAGTTTGGGCGTATTGTCTGTTGCCGAACCATTTTCATTTTCTGGTACGGGTCATGGACGGAGATGGCAATAAAATCAGGGAACAGATGCGACGGTTCGCAATTTCCTATGCCCAGGCAATTAATAAACAGGAAAGTCGACGAGGGAGTCTTTTTCAGGAACATCCGAAAAGCGTTCTGGTAGAAAAGGAAGCTCACCTGCTATGGTTGGTGTACTACATACACAATAATCCTGTTCACCACGGCCTGTCCTCTTCATTTTGGGACTGGAAGTACAGTTCTTTGCCGGCATTGAGAAGCAATATGGTAACAAAGCTTCAGCGAACAGGGATTTGGAAATTGTTTGGTGGAAAAGAGGCTATGGTAAAATTTCATAAACAGAATTTGAATGTCAAAGATATTGGTTACATCCTGCTCGACGACAGCGAGGGATAACATCGCTTTGTGTCGTGTATCTATGATTAATCATAAATACTGTCTACCTGGTAGCAATCCGGGAAACCATGTTTGGTAGCGATGGTATCCCTGTAAAAAAGTATGAAACTCCATGAATATCAGGCCAAGGAACTTTTTGCTTCAGTCGGGTTGCCGGTGCCCGAGGGGCGGGTTGCCGACTCGGTTGAAGCGGTTGTTGCCGCGACTGAACCCCTTGGTTTTCCGGCGGCAATAAAGGCCCAGGTCCATGCCGGCGGTCGGGGTAAGGCGGGCGGTATCCGGCTGGTACACAACAGGCAGGAAGCACAGGAGGCCGCCGGCGCCATCCTCGGTATGACCCTGGCCACGGCCCAGACCGCAGGTCGCGGCCATACGGTCAGGCAGGTGCTTGTGGAACAGGGACAGGACATCAAAGATGAGCTGTACCTCTCTATCCTGCCGGACCGGGCCACCGCATCCATGATGATCATCGCTGCCGGCGAAGGCGGCATGAACATCGAAGAGGTTGCCGCCAAATCACCGGATAAGATCATCCGGGTGCGGGTAGACCCCTTGCTTGGACTGCAGCCCTTTCACCTGCGAAGGCTTGCTTTTGCTCTAAAGATGACCGGTGGTCTGTTCAAGAGTTTTTGCGCCCTGTTGCAGAAGCTCTACGGACTGGTGGTGGAAAAGGATCTGCTGCTGGCTGAGATCAATCCCCTGGCCGTGACCACCGATGAACGGCTGGTTCTGCTTGATGCCAAGGTGGAGGTGGATTCTTCAGCCCTGTACCGGCATAAAGAACTGGCACAGCTCCATGATCCAGCGGAAGACGATCCCCTGGAGGCCGAGGCAAAAAAATACCGCCTCAACTATATTCGGCTGGAGGGCAACATCGGCACCATGGTCAACGGCGCAGGTCTTGCCATGGCTACCATGGATATCAT
>JALSNT010000254.1 GCA_026986885.1 Desulfobulbaceae bacterium | reverse complement strand
AGGGTAACGTCCGGCTGCAGTTTTTCTTTTTTTGCCACTCTTTGCCGGTCTCGCCTGGTTACTATTTTTCGGGCAAATTTTTTCATTGTGCTCAGGGCCGGTGTAACATACCGGTCATGGATCAATGCCAGCCTGTCACCCACTATGCCGGGCAGGATCGGCCTTTCCTGCTCTGTACGATAAAAAACATAGATGGTGAGAATCAGAAAGAGAATATCGGGTAGCCACATGCCGGGGACCAGGGGCAACACAAGATCTTCGACCATGACCTGGGCCACGGTATAGACGATATAATAGAGGATGAACATGGCCAGGCCAAGGGGAATACCCATGGCCCGCTTTCCCGGTCGTGCCTGCAGGCCCAGCGGCATGCCTAACAGGCTGAGAATAAAGCAGCCGACCGGCAGCACCAGACGATGATGGTATTCGCTGAGGTAACGGATTCTTTGTTTGGGACTGAGAGCCTGATTATGGCCGGCGGCAAGAAGCTGATCCTGGGTCATGCTGCCGCGATCAAGCGTGGTGACATCATCACCGTCGATCTTTGTCGGCGGTCGCAGAGGAATCTGCAGTTGATACCGTTTAAAGCGAATGACCTGATTGTCCAGGCCGTCGGTATTATGGAGGGTACCATCATTAAGGACAATGGTGACCATCATTTTATTGACCTCGGCAACCATGTGGCCACCCCGTGCCATGGTGATAATCGGCTGGCTGCGATTGCGCATATCGGAAACATATACCCCGTGCCAGTTTTCTTTGTCATCAATGGAGTCGACATACACAACCAGATCACCCAGGGCCTCGGTAAACTGTTTTTCCTTTATCCCCCTGTCTATTTTTTCCTTGGCTAACTGAAACATCAGTTGCCGCATGGCAACCTCACCGGCAGGGATCAGGTGGATGGAGAAAAAACCTGTCAGCAGCGCTATGGACCCGGTTACGAGGATAACGGCAGGCAGCATTTGGCGAAGACTTATGCCGCAGGCCTTGAACGCAAGTATTTCCCGGTCATTGGTCAGGCGGGTAAAGGCAATAATAACCCCGGTCATTCCGGCCATGGGAATGACATAGAGCAGCATATGCGGAAAAATGTATGAAAACAGTCGGATAAAATCGGCGAATCCGATACCCAGCCCGAGGACGACATCAAGAAGGGGAATCAACCGAACCAGGAAAAACACACCATAGAGGATAAGAAAGGCGGCAAAAAAAGGGGCCAGCAGTTCCGTGGCAATATAGGAATAGAGCAGGAGTGGAAGGCGTATCCTGGGCATGAGCGTGTTGTGTGAGTGGTCCTTACGGGGGGCAGATGTTTGTACGACGAGGATGGAGAGGTAACTCCGTTATCTGCCGACAACGGAGTTGATATTGACATCTATCCAGTGCTGATCCCACCATTCCCTGGGTGTGACGAAAATACCATGAATCAACATGGAAAAATGGAGATGATCTCCGCCTGCCATGCCGGTGGCGCCGGAATGGGCAATGATTTCATTTTTTGTCACCATCGCATCCAGTGTCGTATCGATACGGCTCAGATGGGCATACAGGCTGAAGATTCCCTGTCCGTGGTCAAGGATTACCGTGTTCCCGTAAATACCAAGATAATCGGCAAAGACAACCTTGCCGTTGTTGGCGGCCTTGATGGGCACGCGGGCCGTGGAGGCGATATCCATGCCAAGGTGCGTCTGGTGATCTATAACCGTTCCCTTGTAATAATAGGTGCGCCGGTCGGCAAATCCTGCCCTGCCGGCTCCGGGCATGCGGATAAAACGATCATGCCAGAACCTTTCCGGCGAAGGATTTTGACACATCTTTTTAATGGTTGCAGCATTACGCCTGCGAATTTCATTGTTAACGAAAATATATTTTTCGAGCAGGCTGCCCGTCAATTCGGGATAATGCTCTTCAAATTCCGGTATTTTTCTTTTTAAAAATCCCTCGCTGACGTTAATTCGGTCCTTTTTTTCCGGAACTTTCCTGAGATGGATGGAAAAATGTGCTTTGCCTGCATTACCGGCCTCATCAATGGCTATAACCTGTGTTTTTTCAGGTTGTCCGCTGTCCCAGGGCAGGGCGATGTAGGCGACAAAACGTTTTCCCTTGTCCAGAGGATATCCAGGAAAAAACAGAGAATCGATTTCAACCCCGTGCCTGCCGGCGGGTTCCGACAGGGTATACGTCACGATCCCCGAGCCGCCCGGGCGAATAAACTGCTGCGCGTGTTCGATTGCCACCCGGGGCGGATGGGTATCAACGGTTACCGGCAGGCGCAGAATGGTTTCATTTCCCTTGAACATACCGTTTAGGGAAAAATCTCTGGCCGTGATGACAAGGGTCGCCTTACCGTCCCGGACGCCGGTTTTCCGGATATCTATGTCAACGCTTTCCTGCAGTTTGTGCGGCCCGGCGGCGCTGAACCAGGCCTTTCGCTGAAAGGTACGATTGAACAGCTGTTTCTGTTTTCCCTTCTGTTCAATTGCAACAACCACGGAGCCAAGGCCACTTTTTTGATCATGGGCAATAAAAGAAATCTCAGAATGGGAACCGAGAAAATCAATTTTCTTATCAATGGTTACCGTGGGTTTTTCAGCTTCAAAAAGAACGAAGGCAGCTGCTGCAATACCGACAGTGAGCAACAGGACAAGGGTAATCAGGATATTTTTAGCGGTATGACTTCCGCCACGACGTCTGAGCCTATTTTTACGTATCATTTTCGACTGTTATTTATTTTTATTGATCCTTTCTTCCGGGTTAATCACGCTCAATTCAAGGAAGAGGTGTTTTTTTGGGGGTCCGTCCTTGTAAATATCCTCAATTTAGGAATATATAAAACGGCGGATTTAAAAAACAATTAATCATTCCAGACAATTTCGTAATGTTTGGTGTGCATGTTTGCAACAGGAATAATTGTCAGCCGTTTGCCTGTTTCAACTTCCAGTCGGTCGATATGCTCGCTTTCCTCAGTCAACAGCATGTCGGCAACCTGGGGATTAACCTTTATCGTTACCTTGTCACCGGCGATTGTTTTTCCCTGCCGGGACATTTTTCTGAAGATTTCATAGCAGATGGAACGACGAGATTTTATTTTTCCCCCTCCATTGCAATACGGGCACGGCTCACAGATCATCT
>JALSNT010000253.1 GCA_026986885.1 Desulfobulbaceae bacterium | reverse complement strand
CGTGCTTTTCTGAGCGTACCCCCGGCAGATAATGAGTTACCTGAAATTTTTTATCAACCCCTCGGAACGAATACGGAAGTTGTCCTGACCCTGCTCTGGATACACATGCTCGCCGGGCAAACCGGATCAAAGGCACACCTGTCCGTTGAACAGGATGGCGACAACCTGATTCTGTTCCTCCGGTATCCGCCGCAGCACAATGACAGCGATGACAACCTGTTGCAGTACGATATTCTGCTGACAGAGATCCCTGCACGGGCGCAGGTTGATCGAGCAGTGAATACCGGCAACCGATCACCCGTACTGGTGGCGGCAAGTCTGAGACAAAATATTTTTTTTCGGGACATCATCAATGAGGAATACTTTACCTCTGTTGAAAATTCAGGTTGTTCTTTCAATGATGAAGGAACCATTCATTTGCGATATATTCGTCCGGTTTCCATCAAAACCCTGCTGCGTCACTGGACAGGATTCTGCGACAGCAGACCTCCTGAAAACCAATCTGACATTTTTTGCGACATACTGGCCTGTTGTCTTAAAGAGCAGATCAAAGATACCGGGCTTTCGTCCTCCCATTACGCCACCCTTGAACCTGTCGACCTGATGAGCGATAAAGAACATGAATCAAAAAAAACCTGACATCTGGAACTATAGGCCTGTTATTCCCATGGATGTATGGGAAATGTATTCCTGGGCGCTCACCGGGGTCGGGCTTGGCCTGAAAATAAGAAAGGCCGTCGCCAACCCTGAGAGACAACGGTGTTACGAACTGGCCGACCTGTTACGGCTTTTGCGTGAAATTGCCCTGCAGGCCGGGTGCCTGATGCCCATGGTGGCTGTCATTGAGGATGCCGACACGGTAAATGAGTTGCGCAGAAACCAGCAGTATCTCAAGGGTCGGATTATGCTTATTGACGGAAAACGGCCCGGGCCCGATGACCTGCTGAAGAGAGAGGCCGATGATATTCGCATCCAACCGCCCAGGCGGCTGGGTATGAATGAGTTTTGCCGTGAAAGCAAGGGTATCGTCGGCCAGGAGGTTTGGGAAAAGTATCTGGCTGACATGCCGGTTGTCGATGAACAAGATCCCGGGAAACGATTAGAGGCATGGGAAAAGGCATGGGAAAACAGATTACGCCATCATGAAAGCGCGCCTTCTGTCCGGTCCGGGAAGGCCGATACCTCCAGGAAAGATGGTGTTGACGGAACAGAAGAGACCGGTTTTGCTCCGTACAGACTGCAGAGGGCAAAGATAAATAACTTTAAGGGTATCAAAGAGCTGGATATTAATCTTGACGCAGATATCATCCTGGTATCCGGGGCCAACGGTAATGGTAAATCCAGCTTTATTGAAGCCCTCGCCCTGGGCCTTACCGGATACCATCCTGAAATCGATGATGGGGACAACCAAAAAGCGCCGGGACATTTTTTCCATCGCGGCGCAGACAAATATCACATAAAGCTTTCAATGCTCCCCGTGGAAGGGGAAAACCGGTCTCAAAAACAAGTCACGTGTACCGGTGAAAAAGGAAAATTCCATTGCAGGCCTTTACATTTGATCAGAAAAAAATCTGAACCTGTTGGAAACCAGTGGGAAAATGTATCCAAAAAACTGCATTACCGCCTGACCAGTTTTTTACCCGAGCATGTATCGCTTCTTTTTGACAGCATAAAAGCGCCCAGGCCGGCGGTAGTAGAAGAGGCGGACCCTGAAGAGACCCCGTCATGCCGCAGATGTCCGGCCGATCCCGAAACGATCGCAGACCTGTTCCCCACCCTGCCCATGGAGGCCGAGGCCCTGTGCATGGCCATCAATAAAATACGTAACGAACAGAGAGAAAAAGAAGAAAAGCTCCAGGAAATTGACAGCGCTCTTCATGAACTGGTTGCACAATGGACAGATAAAGCCGCCTCCTTTTTTCCTGATCTGCAGAAGTGTGTGGAGCCTTTTGCCAAGGCTGTTGAGCGTACCGGCTGCACGTCTGTCGCAGCCTGGCGCACCCCGCCGACAACTCCTGAAGATTTCCATAACGCCCTTGAGCAGCAGAAAGATAACATGGGCCTGTTGCGCTCTGATTCTGCTGATCCCTGGGATGAGGGAAATCTGCAGGCACTGCTGAAGGGTGCCCATAAGCAGGCATTACCGGATTCTTCTTCCCGGAAACTATTGGAACTGGACAGGGAACTCACCAAGCTTGAAGAAAAGCTTCGCCGTCTGGAACAAGTTGCGGACGGTGTAGCTGGAGATGTTTTCGAACCGCTCATGGAAATTTTTTCCCGGCTTAAGGACAAAGAGTTTCTTCGGAAGAATATAGAGGTTTTAGAGGAATACGGCTTAAAGACAATTGCCGATGAACTTGAACTGGTGCAACCGGACAGAGCCGGGTCCTGTTTCGAGGAATTAAAAAACCAGACCGGCATATCCCAAGGGAAAATTACAAAGAGAATAGAAGATACCAGGAAGGACATAGCAGACAAAAAAAAAGAATATCAGAGGGTTGAGCGTGAGCAACAAGGGGCAGGATATCAAGCTTACAGGCGGGTAAATAAATTCTTGGAAGATGGTCAAAATAGAGAAGTGCTCTCCGGGTTGAAGCATTTTCAAGAGCTGTGGCGGGAGCGCGAAAACAAGAAACAGGAAATCCGGAATATTGATGCAGCAGCTTTGGAAAAACTGCAAGATGCCGTCAACAAGTTGCGAGGAGACCCAGACAAGTTCAGAGGTGCTTTGGAGAAAAGCCTGCGGCATGTGCTCCGGCGTTTTGTCCTGACCGATGGTATGGAGCAGATGGAACTGCGGGAGGCAGACGGCAGGTTTACACTGGTGGCTGACAGTAACAGGGAGAAACAACAGGGTACAGGTGTTGATCATGACGAACAGCGTGATCCCCGTTGTTTTTCCTCCGGGCAGAAGGTGCAGGCTGCTCTTGCCTGGCTGGTAGCCTGCCGGGAGTTGATCCAGAGCAAAAAAAACCGTGACAAGGTACGGTTTCCCCACCGGATTATGATCATGGATGATCCGACCGCCACATTTGACCTCAATAACCTGCAGAGCCAGGCTCTGCTCTGGCGGCAGCTTGCCTATGCCGGCGACGGGGACAATCGATGGCAGTTGATTATTTCCAGCCACCATGAGGAATTCACTGCAAGGCTGCTGGACCTGCTGTGTCCGCCGGGTAACGGAGACGGCTTAAGTAACGGCGAACCGCACGGAACCATGAAGCTCATCAGGTTTCAGGATTGGACACCGGACAAGGGGCCGAAGATCAAGTGTTTTTCGGTTAAGCCGCAGCCGGAATCGCTGGCGCAGGCAAAAAAACTTTTTCAACTGGGGCTTGAAAGTCTTGGGAGGCAGCCGTGAATTATCCCCTTGCCATGGAAATACAATTTTTATGCGTTACTCCGGCCTTTGTCGGCAATGCTCACCAGCAGGCGGAACTGCGGCCCCAATCGCTCAAGGGGATACTACGTTCCTGGTACCGGGCTGTTGGGGCCGACCTGGTAACCGGTGACAAGGGTGGCGCTGATGAAGACAGGTTGTGGGGAGGGGCGGGTGATGGTTACGGCCAGAGCCGGGTGCTGCTGCGCGTCATCAATCGTAAAAAGCCGCAGATCTGGCGATGGCAGAAAGACCTGTTTCGAGACTTTTCCAGTGGCTCCGGCAAACATCTGATCAATGGGGCATGGTACCTGGGATATCCTTTCGGGATGAAAGGTAATGATTTGCGCACGGCCCTGGCCGCCGGCACCATGTTTACCCTGCAGGCGGTGATACCCCGGCCCGGAGATTTCGACACCAGGGAAATAAACAGTGTTCTTGCCTGTTTTTGGCTGCTGGCACAGTTCGGCTCTTTCGGCAGTCGTTGTCGGCGGGGCTTCGGAAGCCTGCAGGCCATGGGCTGGAGTCTGGCCAGCGCCGGGGAAAATCCCCTGTGGACAAACCGGTTTTCCCTGCTTCCTGAACCGGGAAAGGCCAACAGCCCGAAGGAATGGCGGCAACAGGTCGAACAGGGTCTGGCCGTAATTCATGACTGGTGCGGCTCTTTTCCCGCATCCTGCGCCCATCCCCATATTGGTCCGGACTTTCATCCCATACTGTTGCAGGGATATACATCCTGGCAGGAGGCCCTGGCCAGGGCCGGGGAGGAAATGCAGCGATTTCGCCGCAGACGGCAACCTGACTATCAGCGGGTCCGCGACCTGCTGGCCGATTTTGACCGGTCGGATCATCAGGCTCCGGAACGGGCAGAATTTGGCCTGCCCCTGACCTTTCGTTTTACCAGCGGGTCTAACCGGGGCCCCGTGCGGGTGTTGCCCCTGCGGTACCATGAAAAAGCCAATCTTTCCAACCGGTTTGCCAGCCTGCTGTATCTTCGTGTCATCCGGCTGGGTATTCGTTACCATCCGCAGATGTTTCTTTTCAACGGCATGGTCCCTGGACTGGATACAGGTGTCGGCGCCATGTTCCGGGGCAGGCACACTTCCCTTGAACCGGCATCCCATTCCGCCCTGGACGAGTTTTATCAACAGATGACCAGTGAGAGCATTGTATGAATTCTCCCGACGAGCATGCCGGACGTTACTGGGCCGCCAAAATCCTGCTGCTGCTCCATGATCCGCCGGCAAAGCCCTATTTTTTCCGGCCTTACAGCGGCGGACATGGCCAACTGGCCCGCAGGATTATCAATGCTGTTTACGGCGAAACCGGTAAACGGAAGGGTTTGTATCATGCCGATATACTTGCCACGGGAGCGGATCGCCCCATGTTATCTCTGCCCCGGACGCAAGGGAACGGCCTGGGCACCCGGTTTTTTCATAAAAATCCTTTGGTCACCCACCCACTGGACAGGGTCTCTCTGCAACTGCGACACCCCGGAGGCGAGCAGGATGTCGATAGCCGGGTCATCCAAGAGCTGGAAATCCTGCAACTGGAGACCAGCGCCGGATTCAAGATTGCCATGGATGCCGGGCCGGATGCGTTAAAAGAGACTTTTTTTCTCCTGTGGCGGCAGTTTAAGGACGCTCTCATACAGGCGAATCCGGCAGACAGGAATCTGTGGGAATATATGCCTGCTGATTCCCGCTGTCCCGACCACCCCATCTGGGAACATAACCGTCTCACTTCGGCCCTGTCTTTTGTCAACAGGTCACTGAGCGCCGACTCGGATGAGGAACCCGACCATCCCTGGTTATTTAGTTTTGCCCTGCGCCCGGTACAGGAGTTTCTTTCCCAGGCCCGCAAAAGCCAGGACCTATGGACCGGCTCCATGCTCCTGGCGGAATTATCCTTTGCTGCCATGCAGCCGATTATAGACAAGTACGGGCCGGACGTGATCATTTATCCCGACCTGCGCGGTAATCCCAGGGCGGACATACGATTTGCCGATTTATTGCATTCAACCCCTGCCGCTACCAGGGCCGCGGTCATCCCTCACACCTTTGTCGCCATTCTGCCCCGGGGTGACGGCCGGGGATACCTGGAAGAGATAGAGGCCCTTGGCCGGCGCTGTAGCGGGGAAGTCCGTGAAAAATGGAAAATGTTTACCCACGATGTGCGCAGTTGGATGGAATCCTGCATGAGTGTTGCGTCGGGCAGTTCCAGGGGTAGTGCATGGAAGGAACTCTGGCAGCATGGGCTTGAGCACTGTCCACTGGAACCGACCTGGGTGGCAATTCCCTGGCCCATGCCCATTGACCGGAGACATTATTATACCCCCGGCCGGGCGCTTCCCTGTCAGGATGTGCCGGAAAAAGGAGATGACCGCGGGGAAGAAAGCAAACAACAGCGGCAACAGCAACACAGACTTGGCCGTTGGATGCCCGGCAACGTTAATGACCATTATAATCTCGTTCAGGAGGTTTTTTCATCTGTGAACAGGAAATGGTTCCTGCAAAGTGGTGTACTCTATGCCCAGGCGCATCACAAGCTGAAGGTTTTGCATGGCATACGACGGCGGACCATGACCATTCCCGGATCATATCCAGCTGATATTTCACTTGAAAAGTGTACCATCTGCCATGAACGTCCCGCCCTGGGTAATAGGCGGGTTGGCGGGAGACAACATGCGGAATCCATTCGTCTGGCCGTAAGCCGGGTGTGGCAGCTACGGGATTTTGATCCTGAACAGCAGGGCAGCGAACGGCTCTGTCCTGTCTGTTCCGTGCGACGTTTCCTGGTCCGGTCAGATTCCGGAAGAAAGGGAGAACTCAATACATTCAACCGGGTATGCTTCGGACCGAATGCATCCTGCACCGCTGTTCAGGACAGTGACGGCAGGGTCCGCACCCCTTTTGCCTCCACTGTGCAGATTGCTGCCCAGGGCTATCTTGCCGGTCTTGCACAACACCATGCCGCACTGGATACGGAGCTGCGGGCAGTGCTCAGGATGCACCGGCAACTGGATCTCGGCAGGCCTTCCTTCCCCCGCGGATTGCCGCGCCTCGGCAAGGCGGCGGCCACTCACAGCCTGGCGCGTGATTTTCTTGAGCTTGATCCCCAGCTTACCCTGTTTCCGGAACAGGCCAGGGCCAGGATGCAATACGTGACGGGTTCGGCACGAAAAAATTGGGAGAAGTTGGAACGGGCGGTGACAGAGCTGCGCGCCAGCGCGGATCGGCTGCTCAGACAATCGCCCGGCACACAGGTTGCCGTGTTGACCATGGACGGCGACCGTATGGGCGAACTGCTCCTTGGTATGCCGGGCCGCATTCATGTGCGCTGGAGGGATATTCTGCACCCTGACATCGACCGCAAGGTCAGGGAGCGGTTCAAGGAATATGGCTGGGGTGACCTTCGGCAACGTTCCCGCATGGCCGGCCCGGCTCTGCATGCCTTTGTTTCAAGGGCGCTGGCCGATTTCAACCATCATATAGCTCCCTGGGTGGTGGAACAGGAGTATGGAGGCCGTCTGATTTATTCAGGTGGCGACGACCTGCTGGCCCTGGTGCCGGTGACTGACGCCATGGCAGTTGCATCGCGGTTGCATGAACTGTTCACTGCTCCCTGGCTGATCGATACTCGTTCAGATACTCATCCCTGGAGCTGGCTGGAACAGGGACGGGTGAGTTGGGACCCGGTTGCGGCCCGGCAGCGTTTTAAGCCTTTCCATCAAGGCATGGATCAGAAAACACGGGAGAAATGGTTGCGCAGTGGCCGGCTGATCGCCATGCTCGGTAAAAGCGGCCATATTTCCGCCGGAATTGCCTGCGGCCATTTTAAAACCAGGATGGGGTTGCTGCTCCGGACCAGCCACACCCTGCTTGAGGAATGGGCCAAGGAACGAGCAGGCAGGCAGGCAGCAGGGCTTGGTCATTTTTCCAGAAACGGTATAAAAACCATGTTTGCCGCACCCTGGAGGTTAGGGGCAGACACAAAACACTGGCCCATCAGCAGTCCCGACGCCCGGATGATGCTGGCAGAGGCTGTGGAAACCGTTATTGATGGTTTTACCAGGGGCACGCTTCCCAAAGCCCTGCCTTACAAGCTGGTTGCCGGACTTGAACTGCTTGATCCATCCCGGCTTCCGGCTACCGCCGAGCAACGACTTGCACTGCTTACCGGCATGGTTCGGCACGCCACGGAGAAACCTCTGCAGAAAGATCTTCTGCGTGCTGTTCTCCATCTCTGGAGCGCCGGGTTTTATCTTTCCGAGCCGGTGAAAAAAAATGTTCCGGAAAAACATGGTCGGCAGACAACCGAAAGTCGACCTCAGTCGCTGGCAGGACTCTTCTTCTGCCGTTACCTCTATCAGCACCGGGGGAGCCGGACATGACAATACCGATTTTTCTCCGTCCCCTGACCCGTATCTATTTTGGACGCCCAGGTTCCCTGCCCGCTGGTGAAGCCCATGTCGGAGAATCCTGGTTTCCACCGCCGATTTCCGCTTTTCAGGGAATGATAAGAACACGGCTGCTCGATGAGGCTGGTGTATTTTCACCTCCTGACAGGGTACGTTCCCTGGTCGGGCCGCCCGACAGCCTCCCTGGAGGATGGCAGCTCAAAGGTCCGTTTCCCGGGAGAATACAACAGGCTGGCATGGAGATGTGGCTGCCTGCTCCAGCCGTGCTGCTCAACGGCTGGAATGACGGGAAGGGGCCGGTTGTAGCAGAAATACTGCGGGAAAGGGTCGGCGGGCTTCTTATGGACGACCAGGTTCCATCCGTTGAATTACCCGGACATGACCGGTATCTTGCGGGGGCGCCTGCCTCCGGTCACGGAAAACCGGCCGGCGGGTGGCTGCACTGTCGTAACATGCTTCACCTCCTTGCCAACCAACCGAACAACATGGAACAGGATGGGTACAGTCCTGATATGCCCCCATTTGTGCGCCGGGAACAACATACTGGACTTGCCAGGGAAAAATCACATGATAACGACGGAGTACATCGCAGCGGCCAGGCGGTTGAAGGTATGTTGTACACCTTGTCCATGTTGCGCTTTGCTCCGGATTCCGGCCTGTGTGGATGGTTCTCCGGCGATCTGGACCCCGGGATATCCGTAAATGCCTTAAAGCACGGCGTAGTAACCGCCGGGAAAAAGGGGGGCATGATCGCCTTTAATGACACGGCGCCGGTTGATCCGGCCTGGAATGACCTGGCCGCCGGGAAACACTTGTTCCGGCCAGAAAAGGAACGGTGTATACGCATTTGGGTCATCCTGATGACCCCAGGTCGCTGGAACACGGACGACGGCCTGCGCCAAAAACTTGAACGGGCCCTTGACCGGCCGGGAATAGATGTTTCGGTGTTGACAATGTTCAGTCCCGGGCTGATCAGCCTGGGCGGATTTTCTCTGGCAGGCAGGCGGCCACGTCCGGTACGATATTGGTATGGTGCGGGGACATCGCTTCTCGTGGAATTGAAAACCAATAAGGAAACAGACCTGGTCGGATTGGTACGGGAAAAATTGAACAACAAGTGTTTGCTGGCATCCAGGCAGGAGCTCCCTTTTGGGTACGGCCATGTCCTGGCCGCCCTGCATAAAGATACTGGAGGGAATGATGGCAATTGATACTGATACGGCGTTGGGTGGAATCTTTACTCTGACATCGCTGCATATGGGCGCCGGCCAGGCAGCAGGGGCGGTTGACCTGCCGGTGGCCAGAGAACAACATACCGGCCTGCCGATTATCCCGGCCACAGCCCTCAAGGGGATATGGCGTGATATATTTGAAATAGCGGCGGTACGTGCACAAGTTGACAGGGATCTTGTCGAAAAACTATTCGGCCCATCTATGGATAACAAGCCGGGAGAAGAGGTGGCAGGGGCCGCCGGCGGCCTGATCTTCACCGAAGGGCAGAGCCTTGCGTTGCCATTTCGCTCCACTGCCGGTCCTGTGCTGTACTGCACCTGTCGTCTTGTCCTTGAACGGCTCGACCGAACATCGCGGGCCTTTGGCTGCGAATTCCTGCCGGCTGTCGGCAGGAATCTGGAAAATCTCCGCGGCGACATGGTTTATATGGCAAACAGGGAACTTGATAACACAATGTTACTGGTTGAAGACCTGCTGTTTCAGCAGAACGAAGTCACCTTCGATGACAGCGCCGTGCAGATCGGCAAAGAGCTGGCAACTCTGCTGCCGGAAGCAGAAACCTTCTCTCGAAACAGGCTTGCGGAAAATATCGTGATACTCCCGGATAAAGAATTTCTTCATCTTGCTGGGCAGGGTATGCCGATACAGGCCAGGATAAAGTTGACAAGCGGCAAGACAGCTTCAAAGTTTCAGGGTGAAGAGGGCAATCTCTGGTACGAGGAACATGTGCCCCCGGACAGCCTGTTTGTTTATTTCGTCAAAAGCCGGCCCGGCAGCCGCAACAAGCCGGCAGCAGGTTTTACATCAGCGGTGGCCGAATTCGGGGATGATGTTCGCAGTATCCAGATTGGCGGTAACGAAACCGTCGGATATGGATGGTGCTGGTCTACCCTGCTGCAAAGCAGCAAAACATATCATTCCGATATTCAGGTAAGCGTACAAAGGTGAACGCCATGAAAACAGGACATTCCAATACCCGGCTGAGTCTTGACCGTGAACGGATGCGTTTTGTATACAAAGTGTTGAGCGGCTACGACACAACCCTTGCCGATAAAAGAAAGACAGCGTTACGCCAGCAGCTCCGTGGCCTGCCGGTTGACCTGCGCACCAATGGACTGGCCACGATGGTGGCCAGTCTGTCGGCCGCAAAAGATCAATTGATAGGAGAAAAGATCCTTGCTTCGTGGCTGCTGGGGCGATGCCCTGCCCTCCCTGACGGCGCCGGAACGACAGGTAAGGTGAATAACAGGGCTCTTGTCAGGCGGTGTATGGAATGTTCGCGGCTGGAATACCTGGCTCTGCAGCAGGAAGCGGTATGTGTCATGGAACAGGCAAAATTACTCAGCGAAGCTCTCTGGCCGTAGAGGACAGGATATCATGGCAAAAAAACATAACCAGCAGCATGATGGCCTTCATCAGCAGATAGCCCCCTATCCGTTCCGTGAAATCGTGCAGGAACATCTGTTTGCCAGCGCCATGGTGTCACCCGGCTTGTTATTCTCACGATTTTTTCCCTGTTGGCAAATCTTCAACAACGATGATTTTCAAACTGACAAGCCTCTACAGTCTGTTCAGAAGATATTTTGCAGTCTATACAACAAAATGGGCCAATCCGAACAGTATGTTGAGCGGCTTGCGGAACAACATCATCGACTGGACGGTTTGGTGCGAACCCGAAGCGGCCTGAGCCTGCAGGCAACCGCCACCGGCCCGCTGGCAATAGGCATGGGAATTGACCATCCCACGGAAAACGGATTTCTCTTTGATTTCTGCACAGGCGCTGTCTTTCTGCCGGGTTCCGGTATCAAGGGTTTATGTCGCGCCTGGGCCAGGGTTTCCGGTCAGGAGGCTGCCTGTTCCCGTTTGTTCGGTTACTCCGATACAACAGAAGGCGCAGCCGGAACAGTAATCGTTTTGCCGGCCTATCCGTTGAAATGGCCTGAGCTTGACCTGGATGTTATCTGTAATCATCACCAGGAATATTACCAGGCCAGCCCGAAAAAACGGCGCTATCGCAAGGGAGAATATCCATTGCCTCTGGATGTGGAGGATCCCAACCCGGTATTTCATTTTTCCCTGCGGCAGGGCAGTGAGTTTGTTTTCAGGCTGATACCAAGGGGTACGGAGCCGGCTGCAGGGAATCGTGACCTTGAAGATATGGCCCGGCTGTTGACCGACGCCCTCGAATGGCTCGGGCTGGGGGCTCGTACTGCGGTCGGTTATGGAACCATTGGGGTACGCGAGCAAGATCGTCCTGCCGCAGCCAGGACAGAGGAGTTTGTATCCATGCCCGGCATTATAAAAACCTTTGTCAGTTACAGCCATGCAGACGAGCAACAGGTACTGGAGCTGGTGGGCAAGGGGAGTCAAATGGGTATTTATCCATGGTTGGACAACTGGGAATTACGTCCCATGGGCGGAGTCGATCTGGAAAAGACCCTTGAGCAGGTCATCCGTGACAACCAGGTCCGAACCGTGACTCTTTTTCTTGGCCGTAATTCCCGCGATGCGGACTGGGTTGCCAGGGAAATGCATTGGGCCAGGGAAATGAACAAGCATATTATCCCCATTCTTCTTGATGAAGAACCGGAAACTCTCAAACGGCTGGCAGAGCTGGTTCAGCCGGATGAGCCTCTATTCTTCAAAGCATGGGACGAGGATTGCATTGTCAAGTGGTGTTCTTCCATTCTCGGACAGCACCAGGTGGAGAAGAGCGATTCCGTTGTCCTTTACCTCAGCCACAGGGATGGAACGCCGCGTCCCGTACATCTACCTGACGAATGGCTGGAAAAATATCCGGTAATAGTTCTGGGCAATGGGAAATTCTGGTTGGACAGCGGCACCATTGAACCACGGACCTGGATACCGAAAGATCATGCACAGTATACAATAATCGATCAGTACATCGGCAAGTTACTTTCCTCCGGAAGCATATCAGGTCATATCCGGATTGCAGGCATGGCGCCTCTGGGTGTTGCAGGCCTGATAGGTAAACACTGGAACAGGGGAAGAGGCGGAACTTTGTCAACCTGGAACAGCTTTGAAAAGAAAGAATGGAGTGTCGACCGAGACAACCCGGGGATGGAATCTCCGGATGTCTGGCAATATCTTGAAGAAGCTGAAGGAATTATTGAGACTGGCGAGGGTAAGGCGCTCATGCTGGGACATTTTAGCCGCGAAGATCAGTTTCAAGACTGCTATCGCTGGGTACAGAAT
>JALSNT010000252.1 GCA_026986885.1 Desulfobulbaceae bacterium | reverse complement strand
CCGGAATCCTTTGGCCTTGATCTCACCAGTTACATTGAAACAGGGGCCTCTCCCAGGGCCACCATCAATCTCAAGGTAACGGCTAAATGCATCGCCTTTCTCCAGGGACGCGGCTATGTCATTCCCGATGATATCAAGGCCTGCGCCCCGGATGTCCTCCGGCATCGTATCCGTATCAGTTATGAAGCCGAGGCCGAAGGTATCAGCAGCGAAGATATTATTCACAGAATCCTTGAAACCGTTCCGGTTCCCTGAGCAGCCGGACAGGCAACCGTCCGGATATTATCATGGAGCAGCAGATTACCAGAAAAATATTGAAAAAAGTCCGGCAGATCGAGGTGCGCACCCGACATCTGGTTGATGACACCCTGGCCGGCAGTTACCATTCGGTGTTCAAGGGAAGGGGCATGAATTTCGACGAGGTGCGGGAGTATGTGCCCGGTGATGCCATCCGCACCATTGACTGGAACGTCACCGCCCGCACCGGCGTACCGCATGTTAAAAAATTTACCGAAGAACGGGAATTGACCATTCTTCTGGCCATTGACGTCAGTAACTCCGGCCTGTTTGGTTCCGGTGAACAGAGCAAACGGGAGATGATGGCGGAAATCGGCTCGGTCCTTGCCTTCTCCGCTGTCCGTAACAATGATAAAGTGGGGCTGATTCTCTTTTCCGATTCCGTTGAACTCTTCATCCCCCCCAAAAAAGGCCGCTCCCACATCCTGCGGGTGATCCGGGAAATTCTTTTTTTTGTTCCCCGCGGCAAGGGAACCGACATCGGTGAAGCACTGGATTTTGTCAATCGGGTGGCCAAACGAAAATGTGTCCTCTTTCTGGTCTCCGATTTCTGTCTGCCCGGAGAATTTGCCCAGCAACTCGCATCCCTAAAACCAAAGCTGAGGATAACCGGCCGGCGGCATGATCTGATCGGGGTATCGGTTACCGATCCCCGTGAACATGACCTGCCCGATGTGGGTCCGCTCCTGCTTGAAGATGCGGAAAGCGGCGAACAGATCCTGCTCAACACCGGCAATGGTTGGGTCAGAAAGGCCTATGCCAATCTGGCAAAGGATCAGCATGACAGTTTACGCAGAACCATGCGTAAATGCTCAATCGACCTGCTGGAACTGTCCACGGACAGCTCATATATCGTGCCGCTGATATCTTTTTTCCGTACCCGCAGTCGCCGGAGGGGAATATGATTTTCTCTGTTATTTTTTCTATTTTTCCCGTTTCGGCACCGATCGCAAATTTTCCCTGGAAAACGGCCATAAATAAAGGACTTTCGGCTGCTCCCGTATCCGGCACCGGACAGCTGCATGATATAAAAGAATTGCATGACATCAAAGATGTGATTGCCCTGGCCGCTCCCTTTCCCTGGTGGTATCTGCTCGCCGGTTTACTGCTCTTTACGGGTGTGATCATCCTCATCGTTTGGTGGCGCAGAAGACAAAAAAACAGGCAGAGCATCAACACCCCGTCCGCCGGGGAACAGGCACTGCAGGCCCTGGAAGCTGCCCGTGACCTGATGCGCCCGGAGCAGTCCCGGGCCTTTGGTGTAACGCTGGCGGAAATATTACGTACCTATATCGAACAACGGTTTCATCTCTTCCAGCCCAACCTGACGACCAGAGAATTTCTGCAGGCCCTGACCGGGACACCGGAAAAATATGATCCCTTGATTATGCAACATAACCGATTGCTGCAGGATTGGTTGAACCATTGCGACATGGTAAAATTTGCCCGCTATACCCTGAGTATGGAGGAAATGGCACAGATGCTCGACCAGGTTCACCATTTTATCACCACCACAGGCGATACCGCCCTGTCGGAGCATGGAGAAAATGCGCAATGAACTTTTTTCGTTTTGCCTATCCACAACTTCTCTGGCTGTTGGCGCTGCTGCCCCTGCTTTCTCTACTCAGGGGTAAAAAAGGTCCGGCCCCGGCGCTGATTTTTTCGAGTACCTCCATTGCCCGGGTCATCGCCCATGGCAGGAACTCCCGACCGGGCCGTATCTCCGACATCCTGCGCCTGTCGGCCCTGGCCCTGCTCATCCTGGCCCTTGCCCGGCCGCAATGGGGCAATACAACGACCAGCATCAGGGCGTCCGGTATTGATATCCTGCTGGCAGTGGACGTTTCCGGTTCCATGGAGGCCCGGGACTTCACGTTAAACGGCGAGCCTGCCAGCCGCCTTGAGGTAGTCAAGGAGGTTGTTTCCAGATTTATTAAACAGCGGCCCAATGACCGTATCGGTCTGATCGCCTTTGCCGGTAAACCCTACCTGGTCTGTCCATTGACCCTGGACCATGACTGGCTGCAGCAACGGCTGGATACACTGAAAACCGGCATGATTGAAGACGGAACGGCCATCGGCTCGGCCATTGGTGCAGGTACTAACCGGTTACGAACCGGCAAGGCAAAATCCCGCATTCTCATTCTGCTGACCGACGGCATGAACAATGCGGGCAAAATCGCGCCGCTGACGGCGGCCGAAGCTGCTGAAACCCTGGGTATTAAAGTCTATACCATCGGCGCCGGTACCCGAGGAGAGGCCCCCATGCCGGTGGTCGACCAGTTCGGCCGCAAACGGTTGATAATGGCGCGGGTGGATATTGACGAACAGACCCTGCGCCGGGTCGCCGCCCAAACCGGGGCCAAATATTTCCGAGCCACAGATACCCGATCTCTTGAAAAAATCTATAAAGAGATCAATAAACTGGAAACCACCACCCGGATCATTAAACATTTTTCCCTCTATCGGGAGCTGTTCCGCTATCCCCTTGTCTGCGCCCTGTTACTGTTAGCCGTTGAACTGGTAATAACCAGGAGGCGGATTCCATGACTATGAACATTCATTTTTCCCAACCGCTCTGGCTTGCTGCCGGCGCATTTATCTGCCTGCTGTTTATTTTTTTCATACGCCTTGCCGGTCGCAGGAGACAGGCGCGCCTGGCACGCTTTGCCTCACAACAGAGGATTCAACAGCTGACCGCTGACATCTCGCTTCCACGGCGGCGCTTGAAAACAACCCTGCTGGGGCTCGCCTTAACGGGATTGCTGCTCGCCCTTGCAGGTCCGCAATACGGTGAGCAATGGCTTGAGGTCAGGCAACGGGGTATTGATATTCTCATCGCCCTGGAC
>JALSNT010000251.1 GCA_026986885.1 Desulfobulbaceae bacterium | reverse complement strand
AAATTTTTTCAGCCATTCTCATTTCCGCCGGCAGCAATAACATCCTCAAGGCGGCCTATGCCCTCTGGTTCGGCGGTCGGGAAAAAACCAGACATGCCTTTATCTGGCTGATTATTTTGGGCATTGCTACCATTGGAGTGGGCCTGATGCCACTTCATTTATGAGTCTGTAACTTGAATTGAGCCCGTAGAGTCCGGAAAAAAGAACTGAATATTTCTCCAACGACAGGATAATGAGAAAAAAAAACGGAATCCCATGAAAAGCAAAGAAACACCTACCTGCCCGATTTGCCATCTTAAAAAAAGGGATGATGAACTTATTCCCGGCAGCCTGATTAGAGAAAGCATCCAGCATTTTATCAAACAAGAAAACCCGGACTGGTCGCCGAAGCAAAAAATCTGCCAGTCCTGTCTCAATACATACCGGGCCGAATACGTCCAGAATATCATGGAAAAGGATCTTGGGAAGCTGGACGACCTGGAGCGGGAGGTCGTCCAGAGTTTCCATGACAACGATATCCTTTCAGAAAACATTAATGAAGAATACGAAGAGCACCTCAGTCTGGGGGACAGAATTGCAGATAAGGTTGCCTTCTTCGGTGGTTCCTGGTCTTTCATCCTCTCTTTTCTACTTTTTATGATCCTGTGGATGGCAGGCAATACCATTGTCCTTACACACCGTCCCTTTGATCCTTACCCGTTTATCCTTCTCAACCTCGTCCTCTCGCTGCTGGCCGCCTTGCAGGCACCGGTTATCATGATGAGTCAGAATCGCCAGGCAGAACGAGATCGACTTCGAGCCGATAACAATTACCAGGTAAACCTCAAGGCCGAACTTGAAATCCGTATTATTAACGAAAAACTGGACACCCTGATCCATCACCAATGCATGAGATTTCTGGAAATTCAGCAGATACAGATGGACATGCTTGAAGAAATCAGCAGAAAAATTGCTCAATAAAACGTTCTTCCCTTTATAAAAAAATAATATCTGTAACCTGGGTAGCAGAAGAAGCACAATATTTCCTTTATGCTTATTCCCATATATTTGCACTATTTCCTGTCGTTTCCGCCTGTCACAAACGATCAATTCAACATGGAGCCAAAACAATGGGTACCGGAAAAATACAAATGGTTGATGGAAATGAAGCGGTGGCATCGGTGGCATACCGAATAAACGAATTGGCAGTCATCTACCCGATTACTCCTTCCTCGCCCATGGCCGAGCATTTTGACGAGTGGGCAACCGAGGGAAAAAAGAATATATGGGGCAACGTGGTTTCCATCACGGAAATGCAGGCTGAAGGCGGCGCTGCCGGCGCCGTTCACGGCGCTCTGCAGGCCGGAGCCCTGACAACCACATTCACCGCCTCCCAGGGTCTTCTTCTCATGATTCCCAACATGTACAAAATCGCCGGAGAACTGACGCCCTTTGTTCAGCACGTCGCCTCCCGTTCCCTGGCCGCCAACGGCAGCTCTATCTTCGGGGATCATCTTGATGTTATGGCCTGCCGTCAGACCGGTTTTGCCATGTTAGCCTCCGGTTCCGTGCAGGAAGCACATGATTTCGCCTGTATCGCCCAGGCCGCAAGCCTTGAGAGCCGCCTTCCCTTTCAGCATTTCTTTGACGGTTTCCGCACCTCCCATGAGGTCTCCAAATTCACAGGACTCAGCGATGATGATCTCCGCTTTATGATTGATGATGATCTGGTCAAAGCCCATCGACAACGGGCCCTCAGCCCGGAGCGTCCCGTACTGAGAGGAAGCTGGCACAACCCGGACACCTATTTCCAGTCTCGGGAGGCATCTGATTCTTTTTATCTCGCCTGTCCGGATATTGTCGCCGGGGTCATGGATCGTTTTGCCGTACGAACCAGCCGCCGATATCATCTTTTTGATTATTTCGGTGACCCGCAGGCCGAAAAAGTCGTTGTTCTCATGGGTTCCGGGGCCCAGGTTGCCCGCGAAACCGTGGAATACCTGAACGACCGAGGTGAAAAGGTGGGCGTCCTGATGGTTCGCCTGTTCCGGCCTTTTGCCGGCAAAGACTGCATCGCCGCCCTCCCCTCGTCAGTCAAAAAAATCGCGGTACTGGATCGGACCAAAGAACCCGGTTCCATAGGCGAGCCGCTCTATCTTGATGTGACTGCCGCCCTGCGCGAAATGGAGGTAACCGGCCAGTCACCATTTACCGGGCAGCCCTGTATCATCGGTGGTCGCTATGGACTGGGCAGCAAGGAATTTACTCCGGCCATGGTCAAGGCCGTTTTTGACGAATTAGACCGTCCCATCCCCAAACGCTCATTCAGCGTCGGTATTGAGGATGACGTAACCCACGCCTCACTGGCTTTTGACAGGGAGCTGGATATCGAGCCCGACGACGTCCACCGGGCTGTTTTCTTCGGCCTCGGCGCTGACGGTACGGTCGGCGCCAATAAAAACTCCATCAAAATTATCGGCAATGAGACCGACTATTACGCCCAGGGATATTTCGAGTACGATTCCAAAAAATCCGGTTCCATGACAATCTCGCACCTGCGGTTTGGGCCGCGCCCCATCCGATCAGCCTACCTCATCAAACAAGCTGGATTTGTTGCCTGCCACCGTTTTGAATTTCTGGAAAAATATGACGTCCTCAAGTATGCGGCGCCGGGCGCGGTTTTTCTGCTCAATGCCCCCTATGCAGCCGATGAACTCTGGGAACACCTGCCCGCAGAAGTCCAGGCGGAGCTGATAAAGAAGAAAATCAAAGTATATGTGATCAAGGCAAACGCGGTCGCCCAGGTAATCGGCCTCGGGGTTCGCATCAACACCATCATGCAGACCTGTTTCTTTGCCCTGTCCAAAATTATTGATCCTGATCTTGCCGTGAGCAAAATCAAGGATGCCATTGAAAAAACCTATGCCCACAAGGGAGAAAAGATCGTCAAACTCAACTTTGCGGCAGTCGATGGCGCCCTGGATAACCTGCATGAGGTCACGATTCCGGATCAGGTAACAAGTACGCATGTCCGGCCGCCGACAGTTCCCGAGGAAGCGCCGGAGTTTGTGCGGAACATAACCGCCAAAATGCTGGCCCGGGAAGGGGACCTGCTGCCGGTAAGCGCCCTGCCTGTTGACGGCACCTGGCCCTTGGGGACGACCCAGTGG
>JALSNT010000250.1 GCA_026986885.1 Desulfobulbaceae bacterium | reverse complement strand
CCTCCGGCCTGGACCAATTGACCCAGACCCTGGAAGAGCTGCCGCTCAAAGATATGCTCGATAAGACCATTGCCGCCCTGGACAGCATCAATCATATTCTCTCTTCAAAGGAACTGCAAAAAACCATCCCCCTGTTCAACACCACTCTTGGCCGTATTGACAAGCTGGCCGGAACCCTGGATCATCAGGTGCCCAACCTGGCCCGTGAGCTGAAAAAATCCCTGGCCGACATCTCCAAACTTGCCCAAACAACCCGGCAGGTCGTTGCAAACACGGGCGCTGATGTTTCACCGCTCATTGTGCAGTTACGTGACAGTTTTAACAAAATGAACGACACCCTGGATAAATTGTTGACCGTGGCCGATAACCTTGCCCGGCTCACCGATAATAGCTCACCCCTGCAATATGAGCTGAGGACAACCCTGGAAGATATTTCCCGAACCGCCCGTTCCATTTCCCAGCTTACCGACTATCTACAGCGACATCCCAATGCTCTTCTCACCGGCAGGAAGGAGCTCCAATAATGAATTTCTTTTTTCCCCTCTCTCGTTTTTCCCGGTTTTTCTCTCTCCTTGTCCTGCCGGCAATTTTATGTGCAGGTTGTATAGGCAGCGGTGGAGCCATCCATGAATATGCCCTGTACCCGACCGTGGCCATGAAGAAACAGGGCGCCGTCCTCGACTCATCCATCATGCTCATGCCGGTCTCCCTGCCCTCAATTAACAGTTCCCGGGAAATCCTTGTCCGTTCCGATATGTCCGTATTGCAACCGGCGGCAACCCATCTCTGGGCAGGCTCGCTGCAACAACAAATCACCCATATTCTGGCCGAAGACATCCGACGCAGTCATGCTGTAAAAATCGTACTGCAGTATCCGGGTCCGCGTTTTGCCAAACCCGACCTGCTCCTTGAGGTGGAAGTGACCCGCTTTGACGGCAACATGAAAACCGGCTTTACCTGCACGGCCCTTTGGACCGTCAGTGACAATCAACAAAAGCGGGTATTGACCAGCCAAAAATTCTCAACGGGCATCCCTGTCAACTCCGGGAATTTTAAAGGATATGTTGCCTCCGCATCAGAGGCGGTTGGCCAATTGGCCGAGGCAATAACCAGGTATTTGAAAATTCATGATAAATTATCATTTTAAGCCTCCTGATAGCAATTGCCGGGCGAAAAATATCTTTTATTATCCTGCTTCTTGCCTGCCTGTGCGTATCTCTTTTTTCAAAAAAATATAAATAACCATGCAACTGCTGAGAATTACGACAATGAAAAAACATCTGCTGGTGTCGCTAACCCTCTCGCTGGCCGGCTTTCTTCTCATTCTCTTTTGCCTGAACCTCTATCAGTACCTGCGGGTGAAAAATAATGTCGCCTCAACCATGCTCCGGGAAATAAATGCCAGGGGGCGAGGCGAGCTGCAATCCTTTTTTAATGCCATCGGGGAAAAACTAACCATTGTCAGAGACTGGGGGCAAAACGGCGTTCTTGATTCCAGGGATACCATTTCCCTCAATAAAAAATTTTTCCCGCTGATCAACAAAGGCCGACGAATTACCGGGGTACTGCTTGCCGATACCAGCGGCTGGGAATACTTTCTCATGCATCGGCAAGATCAGTGGCTGACCAGGGTAACCCTTGCGGACAGGGGAAAAAATACTGCGGTGTATGCTAGCTGGCAGGTACCTGAAAAAAGACTGGAAATACGCAAAAAATACACCGATTATGATCCGAGAAAACGACCGTGGTTCAAAAGATCCGCCGACAACGACTCCATCTTGTGGACTCCCCTGTATACCTTTCTCGAATCCGGCAAAAAAGGTATTACCGCATCGGTTTCCTGGGATAAAAAAACAAAAGATAAAAAAATAAAAAAAGATGGGTTTACCGTCTTTGGAATCGACATTGCTCTGGAGGAAATTCAACAACTGTTACAGCAAAACAAAGACGATACATCCGGGCTTGTTTTTCTTGTCAACGGGGCAGGAACCTCTATTTTGCCTGCGAAACAGACTTCTGCGGGTAATAACAGCATTGATACGGAAAAGTTATTATCAGTCCTGGTGGACAAGTGGAAGGCGGAAAACCGCCCGGTCTTAAAAGCGATACGGTTTAATGCCGGCCGCCGGTCATGGCTGGGATCCCTGCAACCGCTCGTTCGCGATAAAACCGTCTTCTGGATAGGGGTAGCCGTACCTGAAAAAAAGCTGACTGCCGACCTCTATAAGACACTGTTTTCAGTGGATCTCACCGATTTTCTGGTTGCCACCGGCGGCGGCATGCTGCTGCTTCTGCTGATCTGGAAAAACGGTGGTTTCCATCGGGATGATAAACCGCCCGTTGATCCTGTTGTCCGCTTGCATGGACTGATCAACAGGGGCGAAGGTGCGGAAGTGGAATTTAAGTCCACGGTGCGCACCAACCTAAAGACAGGAAAAAAAGGCAAGGAAATAGAATTTGCCTGGTTAAAATCAGTTGTTGCCTTTTTAAATTCAAAAGGCGGCACACTCCTGATCGGAGTTGACGACAGCGGCCGTATAATAAGCCTTGATGCCGATGGCTTTGAGAACAGGGATCGCTGTCTTCTGCATATTAAAAACCTGCTCAACCAGCATATCGGAGCAGAATTTTCAGGCTATGTTCATATTGCCCTGCTGACGACCGATACCGGCGATGTGCTGGTACTTGATGTCGAACGGGCGGGCCGTCCTGTTTTTTTACGAATCGGCAAAAATGAAGAATTTTATATCCGGTCCGGCCCCTCATCCGTCAAGCTTACCCCCAGTCAGACAGTCAATTATGTCATGCATGATATGTCGGAAGCCGATAAATTCTGACCCGCATGTCGCGGGGAAAAATGGAGACAGCCGTTGGCCGTGATGTATGTCGTGGCGCTTACAGTTATACAGCATCATCTTTCATTTTTTTTGCAGATCAAGCCGAACCAGTTGCGCATACAGGCCATTCTGTTCCAGAAGTGCGGCATGTGTCCCCTGCTCTGCTATCCGGCCCTGATCCATGACCAGAATATGATCCGCCCTTCTCACGGTTGACAGCCGATGGGCAATCACCAGAACCGTCCGCCCGTGAAACCCCTGTTCTACTGCCTGCTCAAGGATATTTTCTCCTTCAGTGTCAATGGCGGCGGTGGCCT
>JALSNT010000249.1 GCA_026986885.1 Desulfobulbaceae bacterium | reverse complement strand
CTTTGAACCGGTTGATCCTAACATGAAAGTTCCGGGCCCGGATGGCACCCTGATCCAGGATGAACTGCTTGACGACCAGTCCATGATCATTGACGGAGAAGAGGGGTTGATCATCGTCCTCGGCTGTGCCCATGCCGGCCTGGTAAACATCCTCACTCATGTTGCCGCACATCTGCCGGATCGACCCATTCATACCGTCATCGGCGGCACCCATCTCGGCTTTGCCGTCAATGAGCAGTTTGAACAGACCATGCTGGCGCTGGACAAATATGCCATCAAACGCCTCGGCGCCGGCCACTGCACGGGTCTTGCAAATTCCGCCCGTCTGTTCAACCATCTTGGCGATCGGTATTTCTTCTCCGCCGTTGGCACCAGAATTGGTTGCACCCTACAGGGATAACGAGTAAATGAGCTGACTTGAAAAATCCAGGCTCCATACGGGAACGGCTGACAGGCAGTGTCTTTCCGCTGCTGCTGGCCCTCTTCATTGGTGGGTTGGCTGGTCTGGGCGCGGTGTTTTTCCGCTGGCTGATCGGTTTTGAAACCTCGCTGTTATGGGGAGGCGACAGTGGTTTTCTTGAACAATATCGGCAAGCCGTACCCTGGCTGAAATTTGCTGTCCCAGTGACGGCTGGTCTGGTTCTGGGTCCTTTGCTTGCCTGGTTTGCCCCGGAAATCAGGGGGCCGGGCGTACCGGAGGTCATGGCCGCACTGGCCCTGCGCGACGGCAGCATCCGTCACCGGGTGACCCTGGCGAAAAGCTTTGCCACCGCCACTTTCATCGCTGCCGGTGGTTCGGTGGGCCGTGAAGGGCCCATCGTCCAGATCGGCTCCTCCATCGGCTCGTCCATCACCCAGTTGTTCCGGCTCGGCCCGGATCACCGGCGATTAGCCGTGGCCTGCGGGGCGGCCGCCGGTATCGCCGCCACCTTCCAGGCGCCCATGGCCGGTACCATGTTTGCCGTGGAAGTGCTGCTCTTTGATCTGGAGGTATCCTCGCTTTCCAATATCGTTGTTGCCGCCGTCACCGGCACCGTGGTGTCCAAGCTGTTCTGGTCCGATGAAACCGTGTTCCACATTCCCTTCTTTACCCTCCGCCATCCGGCCGAACTGCTCCTCTACTTTGGTCTCGGCATTGCTGCCGGACTGTTTTCGCTGCTGTTCATGGCCCTTGTTTTCGGTCTGACCAGATTCCTCGATCGGCTCAAAGTTCCCGCCTGGTCAGCCCCGGCCGTCGGCGGGCTGGTGGTCGGCCTTGTCGGCCTGTCCAGGCCTGAGGTCCTGGGGGTCGGCTATGCAACCATCAATCATGTTCTACATGGCCACGTTCTTCTTGGCGGGGCGGTTGTCCTGCTGCTGGCAAAACTCGTTACCACCGGTTCCTGTGTCGGCTCGGGTATGAGCGGCGGCATCTTTGCCCCCTCCCTCTTTTTAGGCGCGGCCCTGGGGTCGGCCATCGGCTCCCTTGCCCTGGTCATCTGGCCGGACAGCCCCCTGTCCCCGGCCCATTATGCCCTGGTCGGCATGGGAGCGGTGGTGGCCGGTACCACCCTGGCACCGATCACCGCCATCCTGACCATCTTTGAGCTGACCTACAACTATGAAATCGTCCTGCCGCTGATGACCGCCTGTATTCCGGCAATTATTGTGGTCCGCCTGCTGCACGGCTATTCCATCTACGAAACTAAGCTTCTGGCCCAGGGGATTCGCATTGTCCGGGGTCATGATGCCAACCGATTACGAAAAATGAAGGTCCGGGATTTTATCTGCCGCGACCCGGAAATCATCCGCACCCATACGCCGTTTCACGACCTTGTCGGTCAGGTCTTGAAAAGCCCCTTTCCCCATTTTATTGTCCTTGATGAACACGACCGGCTGGCTGGTGTTCTGACCCTGCGTGATATCCGTGCCCAGCTGGCCGATCCGAATTATAAGGGAGACAACATCTTTGCCGCCGATCTCATGCAAAAAAATGTGGTCACCGTCCGGGAAAATCAGAATCTGGAAGAGGCCTTTCACCTTTTTTCCAGCCGTAATTTTTCCTTTCTGCCGGTGGTTGCCTCCGATGACCCTTTGCAGGTGGTCGGCTGCCTGAAAAAAGATGATTTAATCACCGCCTACAATCAGAATGTACTTAAAGAGCAGGTTCCGACATCGGCACGCTGGATATGCAGCCTGAACCAGGGTCAGGACCAATTATGTACCGCTGAAGATCAACCACAGCAAAAAGAAAAAACCGATGAATACACGTGAGCAACTGGCCCGCCTCATCATGGAACGGGCCTATAAAGAAAACAGCCATTTCAAAACACCCACTAAAATTGTTCCGACCTATTTTGATTTTTTTGAAATTTCCCTGAAACACCGGGGCGTTGAATTAGCCGGCAGGCTGGTATACGATGAAATAAAAAACCTTGATATCTGCGCCCTCGGCGGCCCGGGCAAGAGCATTGTCCCGGTGTTGTGCCGGGCGGCTTTTCTGAAAAAAATAGGAGTATTTTTTATCCGGGAAGCGCGCAGAAAGGTGGGTGGCCTCCATGAACCGCAGTGGCTGGAATCGCGCATCAAGGCAGGAGACCGGGTTGCCGTTGTCGCCGATGTTGTCTCCTCCGGCTCCATGGTTCTCCGCTCCCTGGAAGAGGTTATGCAGTTCGGGGCCGTGGTGACCAAAATAGTTATCCTCATTGACTCCTCGGAGGATGATGGTATTAAAAGGATAGAGCAGTTCGTCCGGACCAATCTGCTCGATATTCCCCTGCGGGTCATTTTCACCCGCAGGCAGCTTATGCAACAGGAGAACCGACATGACTGATACGACTGATTTTTATTACCAGGATCCCTTTCCCCTTGAACAGGATTCCACAAAATACAGACAGATCAAGGGCTCGGCACAGTACGTCTCCGTAAAAAAATTTCAGGGGCGGGAAATACTTGTCATCCAGGCCGATGGATTGCGTGAACTGGCGCGTCTCTCCATGCATGAGGTTAATTTCTTCCTGCGCCGCGCGCATAATGAAGCCGTGGCGGCTGTCCTTAGCGATCCCCTGGCGTCAAAAAATGATAAGGAAGTTGCCCTTGCTATGCTCAGAAATGCGGAAATCGCGGCCAAAGGCATCCTCCCCATCTGCCAGGACACGGGCACAGCCATCATCATGGG
>JALSNT010000248.1 GCA_026986885.1 Desulfobulbaceae bacterium | reverse complement strand
GCAACAGCAACAAATAGCCGCCCTTAAGGCACGGTACCAGGCGGGTAATCTGGATATAGTCACCCACAGGCGTATCAAGGCACAAATGGAGACCGCGCTTCAGAAATTGACTGCGGAAATGCGGCGTCTGCAGGCGCAAAAACTACCGCCTCCTCCGGACAGTCCAATCGGCGGCATACCGGTGGACAGCGAATATATTATTTTTGTTATTGATACCTCGGGCTCCATGCAGCGGTATGCCTGGCCCCTGGTGCGTAGAAAAATGGCGGAAACTCTTGCTGTCTATCCCCATGTCAAGGGTATCCAAGTGATGAATGACATGGGGGATTACATGTTTTCCCAGTACGCGGGCCGCTGGATACCAGATACCCCGGCCCGGCGCCGGGCAATCCTGAAACGGCTTGCCTCCTGGTCACCGTTTTCCAATTCAAGCCCGGTCGAAGGGATTACCAGCGCCATCCGCAGGTTTCATACCCCGGGCAGGCGTATCTCCATATATGTGTTAGGCGATGACTTCTCCCGCGGCTCTATCCAAGCGGTCATCGACACCGTTGACCGATTGAACCGGGCAGGGCCGGACGGCAAGCGACTGGTGCGCATCCATGCCATTGGTTTTCCCGTGCTGCTGCTTAAAGGCGGCACCGAGGAGAATGCGGCCCGGTTCGCCGCCCTTATGCGTCGGCTTGCCCGGGACAATAACGGCAGCTTTGTCGGCCTCAGTGGTCTGGGGGTGCACCGGTGAAGGTATTGAGTGTCTCCGACATGGTCGTCCATGAGTTGTATGAAGATTTTAACCCGGATCTTGTCCGCGGGGTGGAGCTGATTCTTGCCTGTGGTGATCTGCCGCCCGAGTATTTGAGTTTTTTGCGTGACCGGGTGAACGCGCCCCTGTATTATGTGCAGGGCAATCATGATATCCGCTATCTTGAGGCGCCGCCGGTCGGCTGTTTTAATGTTGATAAGCGGCTGGTCCGGGTCGGCGGTTACCGTCTGCTCGGCCTTTCCGGCTCGCGTTGGTACAACGGCGGCGTCAATCAGTATCATGAATCGGAGATGAAGTGGATTCTACGCCGCCTCTGGCTGCAACTCAGGTTGGCGGGCGGTGTCGATATCATCATCAGTCATGCGCCCCCTCGGCATGTCGGGGACCGTGAGGACCGCTGCCATAAGGGGTTTGTCTGTTATCGCCGTCTGATCAGGAAATACCGGCCCCGCTGGTTCATCCATGGTCATATTCATGCCCGGTTTTCAGGTGAGAGCCGGCGAATAATCCGCTTTAATACAACAAAGGTACTCAATACCTGTGGCTATGTTCTCTTTGAACTCTGATCGTTTGAAAAAAATACTGGGCAGCGGCAGGGAAGAACTTCGCTCCTTTCATGCCGTCCGTGAGCAGGAACAGGCCAGGGACAGTGTTGAGCGTGGCACCCGTCTGGTGCCGCTCAGTAAAATTGTCGGCACGGTGGGGAGATATAACGATTTTGACGGTCGGTTTCGGCCCAGACGCGGGGGCGACAGTCCTCGTCTGCTCGGTATTATCCAGGCCATGCAGGAGGGAAAATCCCTGCCGCCGGTTTCGTTGTACCAGATCAAAGATGATTTTTTTGTCCTTGACGGTCACCACCGGGTGCTGGCGGCAAAGGAACTGGGAATTGAGGAAATAAACGCCTGTATCCTTGAGTTACTGCCCTCTGCCGATACCCTGGAAAATAAGCTGTACCGGGAAAAGGTGGATTTCCGCGACCGGGCCGGTTTATCTGCCACCATTGAACTGACCGAGCTGGGCCAGTTTGTTCATCTGGAGCAGCAGATCAGGATTCATCAGGCATTTTTAAGCCGTGTCCGAGAGCGGGAGGTTTCCTATCACCGGGCGGCCCGCGACTGGTACCAGACCATTTACCGGCCGTTGGTGACCCTGATAAAAAATTCAGGGCTGGCAAATAATTTTTCCGGGCGAACCGATGACGATCTGTATCTCTATATTTCGGTTCACCAGTGGGAGGCGGGCAGGGCGCGTAACTACGGCATCGGCATTGATAAACTTATTCCCCGGGATATGGAGGCATTCAGAGAAAAAATGGCGGAATACAAAGAGCAGCAGTACCCGGAAATGAAGCGGCGAATCACGGTCTTTGTCCTGATCAATGTTGAGGGCAAACATGAACAGAAAATCATGGACCGGCTGTTTGCCCTGGATGAAGTCAAAGAACTGCATTCGGTACACGGTTCCATTGATCTTATCGTAAAAGTCGTGCTGCAGCGCGACCTTTTAAGTTCCGATGCCGAGATCATCTCCCAGTTCACCCATGGCATGATCCGAACCATCCGCGGCGTACAATCCACCCAGACCCTGATTCCCGGCCTGTCCCGGATAAAGGAATAGCACCCGGACGGAGGCGAAGAATCAGACGGTTATGAAAAAAATTATTCTCTTGTTGAGTATTTCCCTGTTCGGCTGGATCGGCTGGTGGCTGGGGGCGCATGTCGGTATCATGACGGCCTATCTGATAAGCATGGTAGGCAGTATTGTTGGCGTGGTGGTTGGAGTAAAGATTAATCAGAATTATCTTGACTGAGGTTCCTGCCCGGTGTTTGCGACGACCTTGATGAATATGCAGGGTAGATTGCCCCAAAGGATTATATTGCAAAAAGAATCGGTTCCGTGTAAGACAGCGGTCTTGCCTGTTTTTTGCAGGTTGGTACTAATCTTTCAGAGAATTTATAACTCGGTTACCCCTTGAGTAGACAGTTAGAAAAAGAAATAGCCCGGCGGCGTACGTTCGGCATTATCAGTCACCCTGATGCCGGTAAGACAACGCTGACAGAGAAACTGCTGCTCTTTGGCGGCGCCATTCAGATGGCGGGCGCTGTCAAGTCACGCAAGACAGCCAACCATGCCACCAGTGACTGGATGGCCATTGAGCAGGATCGCGGTATTTCCGTGACCACCTCGGTGATGAAGTTCAACTACCGTGACTATGAAATCAACCTGCTCGACACCCCCGGCCATCAGGATTTTTCCGAAGATACCTACCGGGTGCTGACTGCGGTTGATTCGGCACTCATGGTCATTGACTCGGCCAAGGGCGTTGAGACCCAGACCACCAAGCTGATGGAGGTCTGCCGGATGCGCAACACGCCGATCATCACCTTTATCAACA
>JALSNT010000247.1 GCA_026986885.1 Desulfobulbaceae bacterium | reverse complement strand
CTTTTCGGCGGCATCATGCTCTACACCCAGTTTGTCACTTTTGGTCTGCTTGTCCTGACAACAGCCGGTGGCGGGCTGGCCGGTTACCTGGCCAAGGGGAGGCAGATTACCCTGGCAGGGAAAAAGCAAAAAAACAAACTGCTGAGAGTAGACAAATCCTGACAGCCTTGGGTTCTGATATGCAGGGATACGGTTTTTTGGTGATGACACTTTTCCCTGCCCTTAGGAGCCGTGGAAACTGGAGATCCTGTTGACAGGAAGATAAGCTGCACCTATACTGAAAAGAGAGTATTTCCTGAATTGAGCGTATTTCTTTTCGGGATCCCAAATCGGAATGAATAACTTCCCGGATGAAACCGCCATGCCATAGCGGCACGACAGATAAGTGTAGACTCCGAACAATAAAACCCCTCTTGTTTTATAGGTTTGTTTCTTTTCTTTATGGCGATTGACCTCGGAAAAAAAATGGCGAATGTCGGCAACGAAAAAATCAAGGCATCAATCCTGCGGGAAGTGTATGAGGAAAATCTGAGGATTGCCGACCCGCACCCGGTATCGTTTCGTCATCGTTATCAACAAAAGATACAAAAAATATCCCGTCCTTTTCCCCTGCTGTTTGCTGCGTTAGTGTGCATTGCCCTCTATTTCGGCCTCAATCCGGTGGAGCAGCAACTACCTGTTTCTGCTGATTCCGTTGCCGTCAAGTCTGTTTTTCCCTGGGCTGAAATCATTTACAAACAGCAGCGCTCGCGATCGGCAAAAACTGTCTCCGCCTTTGATGCCGGACAACTGCTGAACTATGACTTACTTCTCAATCACAATAACATCCGCCTGAGCTCCGTTTTCGGTCTCGGCGTGCAAACCATTGTTATTGATCCCGGGCATGGGGGTAAGGATCCGGGGGCCATCGGCAGCAATGGTACCCGGGAAAAAGATATTGTCCTGGATATCGCTTTACGATTGCGGGATCTGCTGCAAAAAACCGGTGGCTATAAAGTGCTGCTTACCAGAGACAGCGATACCTTTATTTCTCTTGCCGACCGGGTAAAATTTGCCAACGATCACCGAGCCGACCTTTTTGTGTCCCTGCATATAAATGCCCTGCCGCAAAAGGAATTCAATGTCACGGAAACCTATTATTTCGGGCCGCCTTCGGATGTGCATACCCTGCAGTTAGCCGAGCAGGAAAACAGGGGTTCGGAAATCATGACCGGTGATTTTAAAAATATGATAAAAAAGATCGGCAATGTGCTTAAAGAACAGGAATCGGCTACCCTGGCCACGACCATTCAGCACAAACTCTTCTCCAATATGCAAAAATATGATAGAGTTATTGCTGATAACGGCATTAAAATAGCACCATTTGTCGTCCTGCTGGGAGTCAATGCCCCAAGCGTCCTGGTTGAAATTTCATGTATCAGTAAGCGTGAAGAAGAGACAAACCTGAACAACCCGAAATACCGGGAAAGAATTACCGCCTCCCTGCAGAAAGGTATAAGCGGCTACCTCAGCCAAAGACAGACACAGGTTGTCAAAGGAGAAAATAATGGCAAAAAAGTCCACAACAAAAACAGCTGATAAAACACTGCTTGTCGGCATTGATCTCGGCACCTCAAGGAGTGCCATCTCAGCCGATAACGGCAAAAAAAAATGGGTCGAGAGTTACGTTGGCTGGCCACGGGATTTTATCGCCAGAAAGGTTGTCGGCAAACCCATGCTCTTTGGTGAGGAGGCGGTTAAACACCGGCTGTCCCTTGACATGTACCGACCCTTGAAAAACGGAGTTATTAAAGAGGGAACCGCCCGCGATGAAGAGGCTGTCAAAGAGTTAATCCATCATCTTATTACCCTGGTGCAGGATACTAAAGACAGTGAGAAGATACGGGCAGTTGTCGGCGTACCGGCGGAATCGTTTAAGGTCAATAAAGTTGCCCTGAAAAAGGCGGTGGCTGAATTTGCCGAATCGCTTTTTGTCGTCTCCGAGCCCTTTGCCGTTGCCTATGGTGCCGGCCTGCTTGATAATGCCCTGGTGATTGATATCGGCGCCGGAACCGTGGATTTCTGCATCATGCACGGTACCGTGCCCGCAGAAGAGGATCAGCGAACGGTCCTCACCGCCGGTGATTACATAGATCAGCAGCTTTTCACCTTTCTTGAAGAACGCTACCCGGCTGCGGATTTTAACCTGAACATGATTCGCCGCTTCAAAGAACTGCACAGTTTTGTTGGTGAGCCGCCGGAAGATGTGGAGGTGGAAATTCCGGTTGAAGGGAAATCCACCACCCACAACATCACCGATGAGATCAAACGGGCCTGCGAATCCATCCTGCCGGCCATTGTCGAATCCACCCTGGAGTTGATTGCCAAGTTCGACCCGGAATATCAGGACACCATCCGGGAGAATATCATTCTGGCAGGCGGCGGCAGCCAGATCAAGGGGTTGGCCGAATATCTTGAAAAGACCATTGGTGAATACGGCCCGACCAGGGTCAAGACCGTGGATGATCCGCTTTTCGGCGGCGCCGACGGCGCCCTGGAGCTGGCCAGGGAAATGCCGGAAGAGTACTGGACAGAGCTTTGATTTCTTCTTGATATTTATTATTCTGATTACCACCGAACCTCAACAACATCGAAAAAACACTATTTGCCATATTGCCCTTTCCCATTAAAAAAGCACGGATGGACACGGATCCACACAGATTTTTCCGGCAATTGCAGTTCTGCTTAAGGGGGACGAAAGCGGACAAAATACGGTTTCCTGAGCGATGGTGGTAATCAAATTCATTTTTTCCCTGATTACCAATAAAATTCAGCCAAGCTGAAATTAGGGATACCATCGCTCTTGCCGGTGAAATATGGCGACATGCATTCAGGCTTTAATAAAGCAACAGGCAATCTGTTACTTCGGCCTTAGCGATGTTATCCCTTTTTGTTGAGCAATGGTGGTAATCAGATTTTCTTGCTTGCCTAACGCCTATCCCAGCAGTTCGGCCAGAGCGGTCTTAAGAGAGATAAGCCGACGGCGGCAGGAGCGGGTTTCGCCATCATGGGCCCGCTGTTCAATAAATGCCGCTGTCTGCGCCTGTTCCGTCAGCCCCAGGTTGAGCAGATTGCCCTTGAGTCCGTGCGCCGCCGCCCGCAATAGTTCACCATCCTCCGCCTCTAATGCCGCCAGCG
>JALSNT010000246.1 GCA_026986885.1 Desulfobulbaceae bacterium | reverse complement strand
AATGTATGAAAACAGCTATATCTATTCCAGACAGATTATTTAATGCGGCAGAGCAATATGCCAAAGCTCATGGCTTTTCACGTAGTAATTTATATGCCAAAGCGATAGCAAATTTTCTTGAGCATCAGCCTCAAAACCACATCACAGATCAATTGAATGAGGTTTATGAAAATAATTCTTCAAATTTGAATCGTAGAATTAAGTCGTTACAATTTCAGTCGATAGAACAGGAAGAATGGTAATCAAACGGGGAGAGATTTGGTGGGCGGAACTTCCAGCGCCAACAGCATCTGAACCAGGTTATAGAAGGCCGCTGGTCGTTATTCAAGCAAATGAATTCAATAAAAGCAAAATCAATACAGTGATTGCTGCTGTTATTACGAGCAATCTTCATCTTGCTGACGCTCCGGGTAATGTTTTTCTCCTTACTAAAAAATCAAAATTGCCCAAAAAAAGTGTTGTCAATGTATCCCAGCTAATCACGGTGGATAAATCGTTCTTAGTCGAAAAAGTCCATACCTTACCCAATACTATTATGAATGGCATCGATGAGGGAATTAGGCTGGTCTTGAAACTTTAGAGGAAATAGGATGAAATAGGGGACAGACCCCGTTTTTTGTTCTCTTTCGCTTAATTATATTTCATTTGTTGAAGAAAAAACGGGGTCTGTCCCCTATTTCATCCTCATAACACATAGAAGAATACTCATGAAAAAAGGATATTTCGGACAGTGGGGCGGGGCCTTTATCCCCGAGGTACTGCATGCCACCTTTGAGCAGTTAAATAATGAATATGAAAAGGCGCGGCAGGATCCGGCTTTCTGGCAGGAATATGTCGACCTGATGGGTAATTATTCCTGCCGACCGACACCGCTTACCTTTGCGGAAAATCTGAGTGATTATCTCGGCGGGGCCAGGATTTACATCAAGCGGGAAGACCTTAATCATACCGGCGCCCACAAGGCCAACAACGTCATGGGCCAGGGACTGCTGGTGCGGCGGATGGGCAAAAAAAGGGTCATTGCCGAGACCGGAGCCGGGCAGCATGGCGTGGCCACTGCCACCATGGCAGCGCGTTTTGGTTTTGACTGCACTATTTATATGGGCGAGGAGGACGTTGCCCGGCAGCGGCCCAATGTCTTCTGGATGGAAAAGTTAGGCGCAACCGTGGTGCCGGTGACCAATGGATCCCGGACGCTTAAAGATGCCATTAATGAGGCCTTTCGTGACTGGGTAACCACCATGGATGACACCCATTACGTGCTGGGTACGGTGTGCGGCCCGCATCCCTTTCCGGAAATGGTGGCCTGGTTCCAGTCGATTATCGGTATTGAGGCAAAAAAACAGATCATGGAGCAGCATGGAAGGATGCCGGACAGGGTTTATGCCTGTGTGGGCGGCGGCTCCAATGCCATGGGTATTTTTCAGGGTTTTCTTGAAGAAAAAGAGGTTGAGCTGATTGGTGTCGAGGCCGGGGGCAAGGGTCTGGATACCGATCAGCATGCCTCGCGCATGGTCGGTGACCGGGCCGCGCCCGGTGTGGCCCAGGGCTATAAAACCATGTTTCTGCAGAATGATGACGGCCAGATGCTGGATACCCATTCCATAGCCGCCGGGCTTGATTATGTGGGGATTTCCCCGATTCTTTCCAATCTTGGCGAGCAGGGCAGGGTGCGGTTTGAAGCGGCCACCGACAGGGAAGTGCTGCGTGCCCTTTCTCTCACCATGGAAAAAGAGGGTATTATTCCAGCGCTGGAATCTTCGCATGCCTTTGTGCAGGCCATAAAAGAAGCGCCGACAATGCGTCGGGGCCAGGCCGTAATTATCAATATGTCGGGCCGGGGTGACAAGGATATCTTCACCATTGCCCATGCCTTTGATGATCCATCCTGGAAAGATTTTATTATTGCCAGGGCGGATTCGTATCGTAAATGAGTTGTACAATTTAGAGAACATAACAGAAAAAAATATGAAACTGGACGATGAATTAAAAAGCAGGCTGCGGACAAAAAAAATCCTCCTTATGACCCATCTGGTGTTGGGTTATCCCTCCTTTGCAACCAACCGGGAGGTTATCGGGCAGATGGCGGCAAATGGCGTGGATTGTATTGAACTGCAGATTCCCTTTTCCGAGCCCATGGCCGACGGACCGGTGATTGTCAAGGCGAACCAGGATGCGCTGGCGCGGGGTGCCAGGGTAGAGGACTGTTTTGCCTTTGCCGAAGAAATGGTAACCCGGTTTCCCCAGGTTAATTTTTTATTTATGACCTATTATAATATTGTCTTTCGTTACGGAGAGAAACAATTCCTTGAGCGGGCCGCAGCAATAGGCCTGACCGGAACCCTTATCCCGGACCTGCCGCCGGAAGAGGGCGAGAGTTATTTTGTGACCAGCCATGAACTTGAACTTGCGCCGATAACTTTTTTCACTCCCACCTCAACCGATGCGCGCATGCGGCAGGTGGCCGACCAGGGCGCCGGCTTTGTCTATGTGGTGGCCCGGCGCGGGGTCACCGGAGAACATACGGAGATGGATACCGGCCTAATTGCTTATCTTGGCCGCTGCCGACAGGCCACCGACCTGCCCCTGGCCGTGGGATTCGGCATAGCAGGGCGGGAAGATGTGGCCATGCTTGAGGGCAGGGCGGATATGGCGGTCATCGGCACGGCGACCATCCGGCTGGTGGATACGCAGGGGCCGGAAGCCGTGGGCGGCTTTATTGCAGGACTGTTGCGGGAAGGATAAATGACTGAAAAAACGATGAATTCCCTGCTGGAAACGGAAAAAGTCCTCTGGAAGCTGGATGATCTCTACGCAAGCTGTAATGATCCTGCCCTGGAGCGTGACATGGCGGCCTGCTGGACGCTGGCCGATGAGATCAGTAAATACCAGGGCCGGGTGCATACCCTGTCTGCAAGGCAATGCCGAAGCCTGGTGGAGCAACTTGAACGACTTGATATTCTGCTCTCCAGGCTTGCAACCTTTGCCTTCCTCGCGTTTACCACCAATACGGCCGATGTGGAGGCTTCTGCCCTCTTGCAGAAAATAGAAGAACTTTCCGCAGAACTGGGTAGCAAGACCATCTTTTTTCGCCTGGAATGGAACGAGCTGGCCGATGATCAGGCGCAAACCCTGCTGGCAGACCCGGAAATGGCGCATTACCGCCACTATTTACAGGCCATGT
>JALSNT010000245.1 GCA_026986885.1 Desulfobulbaceae bacterium | reverse complement strand
GCCTGAATACCGGCGATACCGCCGCCGACAACCATAACTGATCCGGCCCTGTGTTCCATTCCTTTTCCCATTACAATCTCCAGAGTAAATTTACTATAAGCACTATATTTACACCTACCTAAACTGATCGTTTACATCTCATTTGAGTCAGTGAGCTTTTGGTGCAGATTAAAGAACAAGCACCAGCCTGTTTATCGGGAAACAGCCGTCAATCTCTTGTTGTTGCCGGCAATTTCCATGGCTAATTATGACCTTGGCCGGAAAATCCGGTCCATACATGCGGGTTTATACGGTCTTGGTTGTCTGCTTTTCTATTTTAACCGCACAAACCTTGGCTTCTGCTATCTTACATTGGGGATCAAGCGCATCATTGGTCAACAGATTTGCCGCCGCCTCTTTATAGTGAAACGGTATAAAAACCAACCCCCGTTCAACCCGACTGGTAATACGCACCGGCAGCTTGATTGTACCTCGTCTTGAACTGGCCTGAACAACCTCGCCGTCTTCAAGCCGCAAAGCCTCTGCATCTTCAGGATTCATTTCCACATAGGGTGAAGGTGCTGATCTTTCCAGCACCTCCGACCTTCTGCTCATGGTACCGGTATGATACTGATACAGGACACGGCCGGTGGACAACACCAGGGGATATTCATCATCAGTGGTTTCATCGGGTCCAATCCAGTCGATAACGGTAAAAAGTGCCTTGCCGCAGCCAAACCCGTGTGCATGCAGGGTCGGGGTGCCGGGATGTTCTTTGTCCGGGCAGGGCCACTGTAAACCACCATTTTCCAGACGATCGTAAGTCATCCCGGCCATGGCAGGCCAGCAGCGGGTAATTTCCGCGAAAGTGGCCTCTGCATCCATTTCCGTATGGCTGCCGTTGCCGATAATTCTGGTGGTCACCTGATTTATGATACTGAGATCATCCATGGCCGAACCCGGTGGCGGAAGTGCCTTCCGTACCCGCTGCACCCTGCGTTCGGTATTGGTAAAGGTGCCGTCCTTTTCCGCAAACGAGGCCGCCGGTAAAACCACATCGGCAAGCTCGGCCGTTTCGGTAAGAAAAATATCCTGGACAACCAGGATTTCAAGCTGTTCCAGTGCCTTTTTAGCATGGGAGCTATTGGGATCACTCAAAACCGGATTCTCTCCCATGATCCACATACCTTTGAGGCTGCCGGCAAGAATAGCGGCCGGCATTTCCGTGGCCATGAGTCCGGGGACGGATGAAAGAGGTGTCCCCCATATCTCTGCAAATTTTTTCCGGTTCTGCTCGTCATCTACGCGCTGATAACCTGGAAACATTACAGGGTTACAGCCCATGTCACTGGCGCCCTGCACATTATTCTGACCGCGCAGAGGGTTGATACCGGCGCCATTTTTGCCGATATTGCCGGTGAGCAGCGCCAGATTGGCAAGAGCGCAGACGTTATCCGTGCCGGAAGTATGCTGGGTAATGCCCATGGTATAATAAATACCGGCCCGTTCAGCCTCGGCATAGATCCTGGCCGCCGCCTCAATATCAGCGGCAGGAATTCCGGTTATCTTTTCGGTCCATTCCGGCGTACATTCCTTGATAGATTCTTTAAAAATATCGAAATTTTCTGTTCGTTCTTCAATATAGGAACTGTCTTCCAACCCGTCCCGAAGAATAACATGGCACAGTCCATTAATCAGGGCAGCGTCACTGCCGGGTCGTTGTCGCAGCCACAGGCTTGCCTCGTTGACCAGATCAATCCTGCGAGGATCGGCAACAATGAGTTTAGCGCCTTTTTTTACCGCCCGACGCATACGGATGGAGATAATCGGGTGAGTTTCAGTTGTATTTGAGCCGATCACCAACAGGGTCTGATTATCAACAATACTCTCAATGGTGTTGGTCATTGCCCCTGAGCCAAGAACCGTGACCAGACCGGTCACCGTTGGGCTGTGTCAGTAGCGGGCACAGTGGTCGACGTTATTGGTACCCAGGGTTGAGCGAAAAAATTTCTGAAAGGCGTAATTCTCTTCAACCGTACAGCGGGCGGATGACAGACCGGCAAGGGCATCGGCACCATGTTCGCCTAAAATACCGGCAAAACGAGAGGCCATAAAATCAAGTGCCTGCTCCCAGGTGGCCGGTTCCAGAATTCCACCCTTCTGCCGCCGGATAAGTGGTGTTTTCAACCGATCGGGATGTTGAATAAAAGAATGACCGAATCTCCCTTTAACGCAGAGATCACCGTAATTAGGAGCAGCATCCGGATCAGCGGTTGCCTCAAGAAGTGTCCTGCCCTTTACTTTTAGATCCAGCTGACAGCCGGTACCGCAATAGGGACAGGTGGTGCGAATGGTATTGACAACCTCGGACTGAACCGGAACTATTCTATTTTTCTTGTTAAGGGCGCCGGTGGCACAGTTATCCACACAGTTGCCGCAGGAAACACAGTTGTCCTTGAAAATGATTTCAAGGCCGACGGGTCTGCCCTTGTCATCAAAAGACTCTGCTTTAAGTTCCAGGGCATCATAAACGCAGGAACGGACGCAACGTGTACAGTAAATGCACTTGTTACGATCCACCCGGATGGCTTGATGGCTCTCGTCGATTGGATAGAGCGGCACCTTGCCCATGCCGGTTTTATTGATATTAACATTAAAATCAATATCAAGTCGTTTGAGATCACAACGGTCAAAGGCCGTGCAACCACAGGACAGGCAACGTTCTGCTTCACGGCGAGCCATTTTTTCAGTAAAACCCAGCTTTACCTCATCAAAATCCTGAACACTGACCTCGGGTGGTCGTTCCGGCATTTTTTCCCGCAATTTGATGGGAACATCGTCAAAATTTTTCAAGGCCACATCATCAAAGGAACGACCACGGGTAAAGTTAAAACGACTCTCAGCAGGTCCTTTGGGCACGCCCATCACAAAGGAATGGATATTGGCGGCGGCACGGCGGGCGGAAACCACGGCCTGGATGACGGATTTTGGTCCGGTGGCGGCATCACCACCGGCAAAAACGCCTTCAACACTGGTCTGGGAGGAGCGGGGATTAGCGACAAAGGTTCCTCGGGGAGAAATATCAAGGGCCTGCTCCAACTCACCCCCTGACATCTTTTCTTCAACCGCCAACTGTCCAAGAGAGCTGACAACGGTATCAACGGCTATGGAATTAACCGACTCGGGAATGGGTATGGGTTCACGCT
>JALSNT010000244.1 GCA_026986885.1 Desulfobulbaceae bacterium | reverse complement strand
GTCCGGGCGTTGCAGCAAGATGGTCAGGTAGTTGCCATGACCGGTGACGGGGTTAATGATGCCCCGGCCCTGAAACAGGCGGACATCGGAGTTGCCATGGGCATCACCGGGACTGATGTCTCCAAGGAGGCTGCCGACATGGTGTTGACCGATGATAATTTCAGCTCCATTGAAGCCGCCGTTGAAGAGGGACGCGGCGTATTTGACAATCTGACCAAATTTATCGTCTGGACCCTGCCGACCAACCTGGGAGAAGGACTGGTGATCATGGCCGCTATTTTTTTCGGGGTCACCCTGCCCATCCTGCCAGTACAGATCCTCTGGATCAATATGACCACTGCCGGTTTCTTAGGGCTGATGCTGGCCTTTGAGCCAAAAGAACCGGAGATCATGCAGAGGCCGCCGCGTGATCCCCAGATCCCGATTCTCACCTCCGAGCTGATCATCAGGATTTTTCTTGTTGGTATTCTTCTTCTTATCGGCGCCTTCGGCCTTTTTGAGTGGGAAGTAAGGCTGGGTGAGACCCTTGACCAGGCAAGGACCGTGGCGGTAAATGTTTTTGTGGTTATGGAACTTTTTTATCTCTTCAACTGCCGTTCCCTGAAAAAATCGGTTTTATCGCTCGGCTTATTCAGTAACATGTGGGTTTTTGCCGGTGCGGGCGCCATGCTGATTCTGCAGCTTCTGTATACCTACCTGCCGCTGATGAACCGTTTGTTTCAGAGTGCGGCAATCGGTCTTGATTCCTGGATACGCATTGTGTCGGCAGGTTTTATCAGCTATCTTATTGTGGAGATGGAAAAGAAAATACGGACAATGACGGAGCGATCCGGAAGCATGAAAAGGGAGTAAATAATGGATGATCTGGCAAATCCACGGGAACCGCTGGTGCAGATATTACGGGCTGTTGTCCATATGGCGGTTCGGGTCCTGGCGGTCCTGATGACCCTGGTCATCCTCTGGGGAGTGGCCGATGTGATCATGGTTCTGTATCATAATCTCAAGACCCCGCCCTATCTGATGTTGAGTATTAACAACATCCTGGCCCTGTTCGGGGCGTTCATGGCCGTACTTATTGCCATTGAGATATTGATTAATATCATTATTTATCTGCGGGATGATGTGATCCATGTCAAAATCGTCATGGCCACCGCCCTGATGGCCATTGCCCGGAAGGTGATTATTCTGGATTTTTCCAAAATCACCCCAGATTATGTGCTGGCCATAGCGGCCGTGGTCCTTGCCATGAGCGTCGGCTACTGGCTGGCGGTCATTAAAGATCAGCAAAAGGGCAAGATTCATTATAGAAAAATCAGCGATGGAAAAAAGTCCGACAAGGAGGAGGCATGAAGCGATTTTCAAATATACTGCTCGTTGCCGACGGCGACTGCTGGGCGGAGGTGCCTCTGCAGCGGGCTGTTGCGCTGGCAAAGCATAATCAGGCCCGCCTGAGCATTGTTCAGACCGTGGATTTGGCGGCCTCCGTCAGGCCGGCAAAGGACGGCACCTATGATCGTCTGAAAGACAGTGTCGTTGATGCCCGGGAAAAACAATTGCGGCATGTCCTGGCCGCTGCCGCCGAGGAGATAACGCTTTCCGTTCGGGTTTTACCGGGAAAAGTTTTTCCTGAGGTGGTGCGGGAGGTTTTGCGCCATGACCATGATCTGGTGATGAAATGCGCGCAGCAATCCAGTGGTTTTCGGGAAAAAATATTCGGCTCCACCGATATGCACCTGCTGCGCAAATGTCCATGTCCGGTATGGATTATGAAACCAGGCGAGCGTAAACAGTACCGGCGCATCCTGGCCGCCGTTGATACGGAGGACGGCAGGGAACAGGGTCAAGCCCAGGGCTTGAATCAGCAGATCCTGGAGATGGCCTCTTCTCTGGCCCTGTCCGAATTCGCCGAACTGCATATCGTCCATGCCTGGCAGGCTTGGGGAGAGGGATTGCTTTCCACGCCGAGGTTCAGCCTTGATGAAGATGGTGAGGTCGCCGCCTGGGTGGAAAAGCAAAGGGCTGCCGACGAGGAACGTGTCAATGGTTTACTGAAAAGCCTTGGGGAAATAATCGGCCGTGACACCATGGAATACCTCAAGCCCCGGATACATAACATCAAGGGGGAAGCGCAGGAGGTCATCCCGGATCTGGCCGAGAAGATTGGCGCGGATATCGTTATCATGGGCACTGTCGCCCGGACCGGTATTCCGGGCCTGATCATGGGCAATACGGCTGAATCCATCCTGACGGGCATTGACTGTTCCGTGCTGGCCGTCAAGCCACGGGGATTTGTTTCCCCGCTTACCATTTCCGGAGAAAACAATGAAACGATTTAAAAAAATTCTTGTTGTCCATGATGATGGTGAACATGGTCGGGTAACCCTGGCCCGGGCCGTTGAGCTGGCCGGGAGAAACGGTGCCGAGCTGACCCTGATCCGGATTCTCGACCGCATTCCCGAGGACTATAAAATGCTGATTACAGCCATGACGCCCGATGAGATCATGCGGGAGGCCGTCCGGGAACAGGAGGAAAAACTGACACACTATGTCTCATCGTTTGCTGTTCCCATAAGCGTGCGGGTCTCCTCGGGCAGGGAATTTCTTGAAATCATCAGAGAGGTAGTGAAAAACGGCCATGACCTGGTGATCAAGACAGCCCGGGGAATGACCGGTACGCTGGGTATGCTGTTTGGTTCCACGGCCATGCACCTGCTGCGTAAATGTCCCTGTCCTGTCTGGCTGGTCAAGCCCGGAAGCGGGGAGCGCTACCGCCGGATTATGGCTGCCGTGGATGTAGCGCCTCCGGAAATTGAAGAAAATGATCTCAATACCAAAATCATGGAACTGGCAGGTTCACTGGCCCGGCTGGAGCAGAGTGAACTGCATATCGTCCATGCCTGGGAAAAACCGGATGCGGGATTTCTTTCCGGCCGCCTGAATTATAACCCCGGAGAGATGAGTAAGCTGCTTAATGAATCGGAGAACATGCATCTCCGCTGGCTGGACGATTTCCTTTCCTCATTTGATCTGCAGGGACTGCCGCATCAGGAACACGTGATTGCCGGTTGGGCCGATGATGTTATTCCCGCTTTTGCCGAAGAATGGAAAATTGATCTCATTGTCATGGGAACGGTCTGCCGTACCGGCATCGCCGGTTTTTTCATGGGGAACACGGCGGAAAAGATCCT
>JALSNT010000243.1 GCA_026986885.1 Desulfobulbaceae bacterium | reverse complement strand
GGGTATTATTTTTAACCGCTTCCGCCAGTTCCGCATCTTCACAGACCGGGATGAATGCCCCGGAAAGACCGCCGGCGCTCTGGCTGGCAAAGGTACCGCCTTTTTTCACCGCATCGTTTAACAGGGCAACAATGGCGGTGGAACCAGGGGCGCCGATGGCATCGACTCCCATGATTTTCAAGATTTCACCAACCGAGTCACCGACCTTGGGTGTCGGCGCCAGGGAAACATCGACAATGCCAAAGGGTATGCCCAGCACCGAGGAAACCCGTCGGCCGATCAACTCGCCGCAGCGGGTGACCCGAAAGGCGGTCTGCTTGATAACCTCGGCCAGTTCATGCAGGCCGGGCGTATCGTTTGATTCTGCAAGTTTTCGTTCCAAAGCACGGGCAACAACCCCCGGGCCGCTGACTCCGACATTGATTACGACCTCATGCTGGCCGGGACCGTGTATGGCTCCGGCCATGAATGGATTGGCTTGCGGCTGGTTGGTAAAGACCACCAGGCGTGCCGCCCCGAAGCCGCCGGCTTCCCGGCTGTCCTCGGCAAGCTGTTTGATCACCCGGCCCATGACCGCCACTGCATCCATGTTGATACCATATTTGCTGGAACCAACATTGATGGAGGCGCAGATTTTTTTTGTGGCTGCCATGGCATCGGGCATGGCCTGCATCAGGGTTGCCGCCGATCTGGAGGTCCCGTTTTCAACGTTGGCGGAAAAACCACCTAAAAAATCAACCCCGACCTCGGTTGCGGCCTCATCCAGCGCCCGGCCGACAGCCACAAAATCATCGTGACCAAATCCGGCGCCGACATAGGCAACAGGGGTGACGGCTATTCGTTTGTTGACCACGGCAATGCCGTATTTTTCACTGATCTGCTCACAGACCGGTACCAGCCTGCCGGCATGCAGACAGATTTTGTCCTTGATCCGCCGGCAGGTTTCAGCCGGGCTCTGACTGCGGCAGTCCATCAGGTCAATGCCCATGGTTACGGCCCGCACATCCAGATTTTCCTTCTGGATCATGTCAACGGTGGCCAGGATTTGATCTGAACGCATCATATCATTCCAATTTCGTTTGTGGCCCTGAAAATATCCTGGTGCTGCAGGAGCAGGGACAGGTTGTTTTCGGCGCTGAATTCCTGCAGGTGGGAATGCAGGGTTTCCATGGGTGGACAACGGCTGAGATCAACCAGCAGGATCATGGTATAGGTATCATCACTGCCCGTGGTCGTCGACAGGTCAAGGATATTAACCCGATGGTCGGCACAGAAACCACTGACCAGGGCAACAAAACCTATGCGGTCACTGCCGCGCGCTGTCAGCACATAGCGGTTTTTGTCAACACCATGTTTATCGCCTGTTGGCCGGTTCACATGTTTGATTGAAACCGCAAACGGGTTTTCATGGTCAATGGCGATCAGTGATTCGGCAATATCTTCTTCCGGCAGGTCATCGGGAAAAGATGCATACAGGATCATGCTGAAATATCCCCGGAGAACCTGTTGTCTGGTATCGGCAAGGTCGCCGCCCATGGCCGAGATCGTTTTGGTGATGTCATGGATGATGCCCACCCGGTCTTCGGCCATTACCGAAATAATGTACTGTTTATGTTTGCTGCCCATAAATTTTTTTGCGATCTTTTATTGCGTGTCAACCGGTAAAGTGTCTGTGTTGATAATATCGTAACCGTTCACCGAGATGCTGTTTCGCCCGCATTACCGGCATAATGTAAACGTTTACCAGTGCCCCATATTCGTTCAAGCAGGCCGACGAGTCTATAGCCCGCTATGTGAGGAGGCCTGATCGGACGAAGATGGGGTGCTGGTAAACGTTTACATAATATCAAAATCACCGGCAAGCAGATCAACCGACAACCATTTGTCTGTCAAGGATGATGGCCTGCCGATGAGCAGTTTGACCACCTCCGCCGCCTGCAGGGAGGCAATGAGGGCAGCCGTAAAGGAAAGTACCGATATCTCTGCGGCCGTTTCTCTTTTTCCACCATAGAGGTTGTTGATAAGCTCATTATTATCTGTCTGAACCCCTACCTGTCCGTACCAGCCGTCAACAGCCCCATGGACCAGGGGAATTTCCCGTGTGCGGCATTGTTGGGCCAGTTCCAGGCGGGCTGTCCTGTTGTCCAGACAGTCAACGGCCAGATCCATTGCCGTAAGAACATCAGTGTCTCTAAAATCGCGGCTAACGGTATGCACCCGGCAGTTGCCGGTAATCTGATGAACGCGTTCAGCCATGACTTCCGCCTTGTTTTTTCCCAGCGTATCCCTGAGGGCGCCGGGCTGGCGGTTCAGATTTGAGGATGTAAACATATCAGGATCAACAAGACGGAGTCTGCCGATGCCGATCCTGGCCAGATTTTCAATAACATGGCCGCCGAGTCCACCGCAGCCGCAGACAACAACTCCCGCCCGTTGCAGCCGCTGTTGTTCCACCGGCAACAGGGCGCCCCGATTACGAAGCAGTGATTTCGGCCACCTGTTCAGCATGTTATATTTCCGTCAGATACGCTTGTCAAAGAAATCCAATCTTTCGTACAATATTCTACCAGAAAACAGTGTATAATCATTAACTATTTTTTTATTTTTACCGTGACTCCACAGCAGCGGTTTATGGAAAACAAATTTTAAATCTAAGTTGAGCATTTCACCCCATCCGGAGTCTCGCTGCGCTCGCTTACCTGCAAATACAAAAAGATAAATGATTATAAATGATTATAAGTGATTTCTTTATAAAATATTGCAGATGGGGTGAAACGCTCAATTCAGGTTAAAGACTCCTGGTGTCGGTACAGACAGCGATTTCCGGTTGTCAACAGCAGCGGCCTTTGCTATAAGGCCGTCATGGAAAAGATACCGATGGATACAGGTGAGGGATGCAAGCCGAAAATTGAGTATCCCTGTCTCTGGCAGTATAAGGTGATCACCACCGATAGCGTCCGGGTACGTGAGATAATCAGCGAGCATCTTGGCGATGCCCCATACAGCCTGTCCGAGTCAAACCGGTCAAGCAGCGGTAAATATATCAGCATGAACCTTGAGGTAACCGTGTACAGTGACTATCATCGCCTGCGCATTTATGAAGTTATAGCCACCAATCCTGTCGTGAAAGTGGTTCTATGAGCGAGTTCAGCCAATATACTAAGGAACAGGAAGGGCAGGAAGCACCCTT
>JALSNT010000242.1 GCA_026986885.1 Desulfobulbaceae bacterium | reverse complement strand
ATGCATCGGGCCTTGGCTGGGTCCTTCAAAGAATGCGAATGGAAGCGTGACGTTAATCGGGGAGTTACAGAAAAAAGAATTCGCCACGTCGAATTTTTCTTGACAAAGCCTTCTCATGGAAGCGAGCGCAGCGAGACTCCGATAGCCCGCTATGTGAGGTGGCCTGATCGGACGAAGATGGGGTGCTGGTGAACGTTTACAATTATTTTAATTACCATCATTGCTCAGCAAAAAGGGATAACATCGCTAAAACCGAAACAACAAATTGCCTGTTACTTTCCTTTAAGCCTGAATTCATATCGCTGCATTTCACTGAAAAGAGCGATGGTATCCCAGGTTTCAGCCCGGTTGAGTTTCAGTGGTAATCATATATATTATTGCCCGGGGTATGTCAGGCAACAATCCTTAGGTTGTCTTTTTAGAGCCGAGACAGTGCGCACGAGCCAGAGGATTATCAGGACCATTTCACACCAGGCACATGCTCCCACCGTCGGTGCCACCGGTTCAAGGTGCAGGCAACAGCAGAGAGACTCTTACCCAATGGCCGTACTCGCTGGTTATTTCAATGCAACCGTGATGCAACTCCACGATCCGCTTGACAATAGTCAATCCCAAACCGGAACCGCCGTAATTTGTTGAGCGTGATTTTTCCACTCTGTAAAACTGATCAAACAGTTTATTCAGCTCCCTTTCGGGGATACCCGGACCCGTATTAAAAATTTCCAGCAGAACATCTTTGGGATACCTTTGTAACCGGACCCGCAGCTCTCCACCCGTTGGCCGATTATATTTGACGCCGTTGTCGATCAGATTAATAACCACTCGCCTCATTTTTTCTTCATCGGCCTCGATAAAAACAGCGTCTTCAAGATCAGAAGAAAGATCTATACCTGCGGCCTGAATGATTTCTTTAAACTCAGAGAGAATATCTGCCACAAGAGCCGGCAAATTCAGTGTTGTCGTCCTGAAAGTTTCCCTGAGCTCAAGAACGGACAACTCCAGTAAATTCCTGACGAGCCTGTCCATACGGAAAACGGTTTGCGCCTGGCGGGACAAGTGCATTTTGAAATCATCCGGCAAGTCATTGCGCTGACATGCCTCATCAAAGAACAATCGCTGCAGGGACAGAGGTGTTTTCAGCTCATGTGATGCATTGGCAAGAAATTCTTTTTGCCGCCTGAATGAAAACTGCAAACGGTCAAACATCCGGTTCAGCGATTCGGATAAGGTGTACAGTTCATCACGATTCTTGCCAAGCGGAATCCTTTTATCTAATGTTTTTTCCGTAATTTCACTGGACAATGCATTAATTTCGGCAATGGGTTGCAGAATTTTTCCGGCGACATAATACCCCATAACAACAAGGGCCAGGGCAAAGCATACAAGAGCAATGGAAATGGAATCCACGAGATCGTTAATCTCTTCCTCAAGCTTTTCCATCGGCCGGGCAATCTGAACAAGATACGGCTGTCCGGCAACAGGAATGGTAAAAACCCGCACCCTGAAGGTTACCTCATTACTGTCATCCTGCTCCAATGCGGCCACCTGCCGGGGAATCACCGAACTAATGTTATAGCCTCCGTCCTTTTTCCGGAGCGGCAGATCGGCATACCGGGTCATGCTGGAGGCGTAAATAAGTTTTCCTTTTTTGTTAAAGACTTTGAACCAGTAGAACCTGCCGATTGAATCCAGCATGGCCCTGTCCGCTGCGGGATGCAAACTGCTATCAACAGGATTTAGCCCGGCAAGCAGGGCGGATGCCTGACTGTCGAGTTCTCCATCAAGAAGGTCATAGGGCTGCTCAATTAATTCATAAAAAATAACGAGTGAGAAGAGCAAACCGGCAAGCAGACCGACTCCGGTTATCCAGAGCGTTATTTTATTACGGATCTTCACTGTTCACCATCTTTGACCATATAACCTACCCCGCGTACAGTACGGATAATACGACCGCCGGTGTCGCCGATTTTTTTGCGGATATTCTTAATATGCACATCAATGCTGTTGGACATGGTGATCGGATCAAATTCATCGCCCCATACATGTTCGGCAATGGTAAAACGGGAGACGGCTCTGTTTTTATTGTAGAGAAAAAATTCAAAGATGGAGAACTCTTTCGGGGTCAGGGCAACCGGTTGCCCACTGCAGAAAACCTCCCGGCTCACAGTGTCCAGACTGACTTCCGCGACCTCCAGGACAGAAGAAACCAACGCATTGCTCCGCCGCAACAGGGCACGGATCCGCGCCAGCAGCTCTTCCATGGAAAAAGGTTTGCCCAGATAATCATCTGCGCCCATATCAAGGCCCTTGATCCGGTCGCCAATTCCTCCTCGCGCGGTCAGCATTAAAACCGGTGTGGTTTTTCCTTCGCTGCGCAACTCACGCAATACCTCAAATCCATCCTTTCCAGGCAGCATGATGTCAAGAAGTACAAGATCGTATGCATCAACATAAATCCTGTCCAGGGCCTCTTCGCCGTCAAGAGCCGTATCAACAGTGTACTGATGTTGTCTCAGGGCCTCTGTAATCTGTCGGGCCAGTTCCGGCTCATCGTCTACAACTAAAATACGCATCCATACTCCTGTTAAATGACCTGCTAACCCGCATATTCCTCATTACCATACCTGCATGAAGAAACAATGAAGAATACCCGTAACCTCTTTTTGGTCGGCTTTGCTCTTCACCATTCCTTCATTTTTCCATGATACAAAGAATCCCTATGATTTTTCCGGAGAACAAAATTGAAGAAAAACATAAAACAACCCATCGAATTTTCCATTATTATCCCGGTCTTTAATGAGGAGGGCAACATCACGCCGCTCATTTTTGAACTGGAGCAACTGATGCTGGAGCAAAACTCCTGTGAAGTTATTGTTGTCGACGATCATTCCAGCGACCGGACATTGAATATTTTACAAAACCACCAGACAAGTTACCCCTGGCTGAGAGTTATTCAACTGAACAGGCAGAGTGGGCAAAGTACGGCCCTGCGATACGGCATTCAAAAAGCCAAAGCTCCACTCATCGTAACGCTCGATGGTGACGGGCAGAATGATCCGGCTGATATTAAACAGTTAGTCGATACCTATCGGAAACTGAGCAGGCAAAACCCATGCTGCCTGGTCAACGGTCATCGCATACGGCGTAGAGATTCCCCATGGCGGCGCGTTTCCTCGTTTGTTGCCAACTCG
>JALSNT010000241.1 GCA_026986885.1 Desulfobulbaceae bacterium | reverse complement strand
GCCTTTGTTGAAAAAAACAAGGGGAAAAACATTTCCCGGGAGGAATTAAAAAAAGCGCATGCCGGTAATCTCTGCCGCTGTACCGGTTACCAGACCATCATCAATGCCGTTGAAGGTGTGATTAAAAAATGAACACCACCCCACTGGCCATACGGGGACGGTTGGTTGACATTGCCGATGCCGACCCTGTCTTCCCGGATCAGGAACCCCGGCTCCGTGTCGTTGACGACGGCTTACTGGTGATACGGGACGGCCTCATCCAATGGTGTGGCGCCTGGGATGAAGGCCAATCCCATATCCCCACCGGCTGTTCCATCCATGACCATAGCGGCGGCCTGGTTATTCCGGGTTTTATTGATACCCACATCCATTTTCCGCAACTGGAAATCATCGGTTCCTTTGGTGAGCAACTGCTGCACTGGCTGAAAAATTATGCCTTCCCGGCCGAGATGCGCTATGGCGATAAAAAATATGCCGACCGGATGGCCGATTTCTTTATCAGTGAACTGTTGCGCAACGGCACCACCACGGCCATGGTCTTCTGCACGGTTCATCCGCAGTCGGTGGAGGCCCTGTTTACGGCGGCGGAAAAACACAATATGCGCATTATTGCCGGTAAGGTACTGATGGATCGTAATGCGCCGACCGACCTGCTGGACACCCCCGAATCAGGCTACCGGGAAAGCAGGGCCCTGATTAAACGCTGGCATAAACGCGGCCGGTTGCTGTATGCCGTTACTCCCCGCTTTGCGCCCACATCCACGGACCAACAATTAGCGCTGGCCGGCAAACTTAAACAGGAGTACCCGGATATCTATATCCAGACCCATCTTGCTGAAAATAAAGATGAAATCAAATGGATGCGGCAACTGTTTCCGGAACGCAAAAATTATCTTGACGTCTATCATTTCCATGGGCTTACTGGAAAAAGGAGTGTCTTTGCCCATTGCATCCACCTGCAGGAAGACGAATGGAACTGCCTGCAGGCAACGGACTCGGCCATTGCCTTTTGTCCAGGCTCCAACCTCTTTTTAGGCAGCGGCCTGTTTAACCTGCATCATGCCCGCAAAAAAAAGGTGAAAGTGGGCCTGGCCACCGATGTCGGCGGCGGTACCTCGCCGGGCATACTGCAGACCGCAGGTGAGGCCTACAAGGTGTTGCAGCTGCAGCAACAAAATCTTTCGGCAGCCGAAGCGCTGTATCTGGCAACCCTGGGCGGTGCCCGGGCGCTGTGCCTCGATCATCTGCTGGGCAACTTTACTCCCGGCAAGGAGGCGGATTGTATTGTTCTTGATCCCCAGGCCACCAAACTACTGGCCATGCGGAGCGGGCAAACACAAACCATTGAAGAACTGCTCTTTGCCCTCATGATTCTTGCTGACGACAGAGCGGTTGCCGCCACCTATGTGGCCGGTCGCCTGGTGCATGAACGACAACCGAAGGCAGGAAAGAGCCGATGAACACCACTCCCCGTCTTGAGCTGAGAGGCATGACCAAGATATATCCGGCGGTCATTGCCAATGATGCCGTTGATCTGACCATCTATCCGGGAGAAATCCACGCCGTATTAGGGGAAAACGGCGCCGGCAAGAGTACGCTTATGAAGGCGATTTACGGGGTCGTCAAACCGGACCGCGGCCGGATTCTCTGGAACGGTGAACCGGTGGTCATTGAAAATCCGGCCCATGCCAGAAAATTAGGCATCGGCATGGTTTTTCAGCATTTTTCTCTCTTTGAAACCTTGACGGTTACCGAAAATATTGCCCTGGCAATGGATAAAAATGAAAAGCTGGACCCCCTTGCCGACCGCATCCGGGAGGTGTCGGAAGATTATGGCCTGCCCCTTGATCCGGATCGTCTTGTCCATTCATTATCGGTCGGTCTGCGACAGCGGGTGGAAATCCTGCGCTGTCTGCTGCAGGAGCCGAAACTGCTGATCATGGATGAGCCCACCTCGGTGCTGACCCCGCAGGCGGTACGCACCATGTTTGAGACCCTGCGCCGGTTGGCCGCCGAGGGCTGTTCCATCCTCTATATCAGTCACAAGCTCGATGAGATAATGGAACTCTGCCACAATGCCACCATTATCCGGGGCGGCAGGGTAACGGGATACGCAAAACCTGCAGAAGAAACCGCCGCCAGCCTGGCCCGCATGATGATCGGCAGGGACCTGCCGGTCTGCTCCAGTGAAAGGCCGGTTATTGCCGGCAAAAAATGTCTGCAGGTCAATAACCTGTCCCGAAAATCAGCTGATCCATTCGGCACGGATCTGCAAATGATCAATTTTTCCGTCCGCGAGGGCGAAATTGTCGGCATAGCCGGAATTTCCGGCAATGGTCAACAGGAGCTGCTGTATTGCTTAAGCGGTGAACGAACCGTTGAAGATGACACCTCTATTATGATATATGACAAACCCGTCGGCCACCTCAACCCGGATCAACGACGCAACAAGGGGTTGGGCTTTGTGCCGGAAGAGCGGATCGGCAGAGGCGCGGTACCCGGTATGTCCCTGACATACAACACCATCCTCACCGCCCATCGGCATGGGATGGTCAGGTCTGGTCTGTTACGGTTTAAAAAGGCCGCTGCCTTCACCCGGCAGTGCATCGCCGACTTTACCGTTAAATGCGGGTCGTCCGACGATCCCATTACCAGCCTGTCCGGCGGCAATATGCAGAAATATATCACCGGTCGGGAAATACTGCAGGCGCCGAAACTGCTCATCGTCTCCCAACCGACCTGGGGTGTGGACGTGGGCGCCGCCAATATCATCCGCCAGGCCATGATCGACCTGCGCAACAACGGTTCAGCGGTTTTGGTGGTCTCCGAAGAGCTGGATGAACTCTTTGAAATCTGCGATCGGCTGCTTGTCCTTGCCCAGGGCAGAATGTCTCCTTCCGTGCCGGTGCATGCAACCAGCAAGGAAGAAATAGGGCTGTGGATGAGCGGCATGTTTCCAGGGGGACCGGCGGAAGAAGAGGCGCAGGCAAAGGAACGGGGGGAGAACTGCCGTGTTTGTTAGCATCGAACCCAGGCCCGAGCCATCAAAAACAATGCGCTACTGCTCACCCCTGCTGGCGGCCCTGATGATGCTGATCAGTGGACTCATAATTTTCACCATCCTCGGCAAAGACCCGGTGCAGGCCTTTCACGCCTTTTTCATCCAACCCGTCCATGACCTGTACGGCATCGGCG
>JALSNT010000240.1 GCA_026986885.1 Desulfobulbaceae bacterium | reverse complement strand
TGAAAAAAAAGTATAGCAATAAAGGGATACTTGCCCTCTTCATATCTCAGAAACAATATCATCCACACCCGTTTGCGGACTTGCAAAATCAGCCAAGAGCATTACAATAGAAGAATAGAAAATACTCATAATTATTGTCAGCGTTCACCAGACAACAACCAGGAACTTTTTTGTACATACCCCGGCAGTAATGGCAACAGATAAAACAAACCGTCAGGAAGACATCCTGACGCGGGAACGGGAAGAGCTGCAGGAACCGCATCAGTATAAGGTCCTCCTGCATAACGATGACTACACCACCATGGACTTTGTTATCATGATTTTGGAAACCGTCTTCCATAAAAGCACGGAAGAGGCAACCAGGATCATGCTCAATGTCCATCATCAAGGGCTGGGAATTGCCGGTGTCTACACCCGCGAAGTCGGCGAAACAAAGGTCGCGACCGTGCATCGTCTTGCCCGAAAAAATCAATTTCCACTGAAATGCTCCCTGGAAAAGGTGAGCTGAAATAATAAATCGAAGAGATTATGCTGAGCAGAGAACTTGAGCTTGCTCTTATCAAGGCGATAAAGGAAGCGAAAACACATAGACACGAATACGTCACTGTGGAGCATATGCTGTACGGCCTGCTCCACGATGACCTGGCCCGCCATATAATTGATAAATGCGGCGGTAACAATGATAACCTCAAGGTGCGTCTGGAACGGTTTTTTTCCAGCAGTCTGCCCGTGCTCAAAGATACGACAGCCGAACCGGCACAGACAATCGCCTTTAACCGTGTGCTGCAGCGTGCGGTTAACCACGTCCAGAGCTGCGGCAAAAAACAGGTGGATACCGGCGATGTGCTGGTGTCCCTGTTTACTGAATCCGAATCGCATGCCGTTTATTTTTTAGGTTCGGAAGGGGTCGGCCGACTTGAAGTGGTAGAGTACATCTCCCATCATATCCCTGAAAGCCTGCAGAGAGAACCCCTGCGCCAGGTACGGCCGCATCCGAAACAGACAAAAAAGAAAAAAGCACGCACCCCGCTGGAAGAGTTTACCGTCAACTTTTCAACGCGGGCGGCCCAAGGCGCCATTGATCCGCTTATCGGGCGTGACCGTGAGCTTGAACGTATCATGCAGGTACTCTGCCGCCGCAAGAAGAACAATCCGCTGCTGGTCGGTGAACCCGGCGTCGGCAAGACGGCCATGGCCGAAGGCCTGGCTCTGCGCATCCATGAGGACGCACTGGCACGCAACGAGGATGAGATAGACCGTGCCAGGCTGGTACCTGATCTTCTTGCCGGCACGGAAATCTATATGCTCGACATGGGTACCCTGGTGGCCGGCACCAAATATCGGGGCGACTTTGAAAAACGACTTAAAGATGTTATCTCCGCCATTGAAAAACACGACAATGCCATCCTCTTTATTGACGAGATGCACACCATTGTCGGTGCCGGCGCTACCAGCGGCGGCTCCATGGATGCCTCCAACCTGCTCAAACCATCTTTGCAGGCAGGCACCATCCGCTGCATCGGCTCCACCACCTATGAAGAATATAAAAATCACATAGAGAAAGATCGGGCACTCTCCCGCCGATTCCAGAAAATAGACATTGAAGAGCCGTCGATAGACGACACCTGTAACATTCTCTGCGGCCTGCAATCCAGATATGAAGAACACCATCAGGTTAAATATTCCAAATCCGCTGTTCAGGCGACCGCTGAACTGTCCGCCCGTTATCTCAATGACCGGTTCCTGCCCGACAAGGCCATAGACGTCCTTGACGAGGTCGGCGCCTCTTTTCGGCTTGCCGGCAGGGAAGGGGCCACGGTCGGCGTCCGCGACATTGAACGTATCGTCTCTAAAATGGCAAGAGTGCCGGTAACCACCAGGGAGGGAAATGACCTGGCGGAACTGCATGGCCTGGACAAGGAATTGAAATCGTATATCTTCGGACAGGATGAGGCCATAAACAGCCTGGTGCAGGCAGTCAAACGGTCCCGGGCCGGACTGGGAAATCCGACTTCACCCACCGGCTCCTTTCTCTTTGCCGGACCCACCGGTGTCGGCAAAACTGAAGTAGCCAGACAGCTGGCAGCAGCGATGAAGATCAACTTTGAACGCTTTGACATGAGCGAGTATATGGAAAAGCATGCCGTGGCTCGCCTCATCGGCGCCCCTCCCGGCTACATCGGTTTTGAACAGGGCGGCCTGTTGACCGATGCCATCCGCAAACACCCATATACGGTGCTGCTGCTCGATGAGATTGAAAAGGCACATCCCGATGTTTTTTCCATCCTCCTGCAGGTAATGGATCATTCAACCCTGACCGATAACAGCGGCCGCAGGGCTGATTTTCGCAATGTCATCCTCATCATGACCACCAATGCCGGGGCCAGGGAAATGAGCGAACGGGCCATAGGTTTTTTAGGAGACAGTTCGGGAAAGGAACAAAAAGCCTTAAAAAACCTCTTTTCGCCGGAATTCAGAAATCGTCTTGATGCAACCATTACCTTCGGCACCCTGCAACCAGAGGTTGTAGAAAAAGTCGTGGTCAAGATGATCAAAGAGCTGCAGGATCAGTTAGCGGAGAAAAAAGTCAAGATCAGCATCACTGCGGCCGCCCGCAAATACCTTGCCCGGCATGGCTACGAACCGGCCTACGGCGCACGGCCGCTCAGACGGTTGATCATGAAAGAAATCGGTGATGTCCTTACCGAGGAAATCCTTTTCGGCCGCCTGAAAAAAGGTGGTGAAGTACGAATCGGACGCAAGAAAAAAACCATGACCTTCCGCTTTCCCGATGCCTGAACCAGGGATGCGGGCAGGAAATTGCCCCGGCAGATTTTCTGAATTCGGGCATCCACCTTCCTTTTTTTATTAAAAGTACAATTTTTTTTACTTTGCAACGGGAACCTGTTGACAATAACAAACAAATACGATATAAATTTTTTATATGTTCTATTATTAATATTGAAGGAGGTTGTTACAACTGCCATGGAAGCCTGAATCCATGGATAGAAATTTTCCACTCGGCTACAGGTACGGGATTTTCCCGACAACATAACATGCGATAAGGAGGAGGAAGAATGGTTAAGAAATTTTCCATGCTGGCATTGGCAGGGTTGATAGCTCTACCGGCTATGGCTTCTGCCGGCGCCGGCAAAACCCCGCAGGATCTGACAGCAAGAATCGACCAGCTGTCTCG